>JAISTY010000084.1 GCA_031272375.1 Opitutaceae bacterium
GGAGATTTGGATGGCGATTTTCTCGATGATTTTGGGGATGCGGTAGAGCGCGGTCGAGAGGGCCTCGATGTCCTCGCGCTCCAGCGGGGTGACGAAGGTGCGGCACAGCTCCTCGGTGATCTGCTGGGTGATGCGCTTGTCCTTGCGGCGGCTGAACGTGAAGTCGTCCAGGTTGCCGCTCGGGACGCCGCCGGAGGCCGCGAGTTCCTTGAGGAAGCCGGCGAGGTAGCGGGCGCTGGACTGCGCGGCGGCGGCGCTTTCCTCGAGAAGGTCGTAAAACTTCTCGTCCTTGCCGAAGAGTTTTTTGAAGGGATTGGCCATGCGGACGGCGGTGTTGCGCGGGAGGGAAAAATGGGGCGACCAACGGGATTTGAACCCGCGACCCCCAGATCCACAATCTGGTGCTCTAACCAACTGAGCTATGGTCGCCGTGAAGTGGGCGCGGAAAGTCCCGACCGCCCGCGCCAGTGTCAAATTTTCTTTTCCGGCGGGGCGGGTGTCCGCGCGGTGTCCGGCGGTTAAAAGCCTTCCCCTCCCGCCGCTTCCCCCTTTGCTCCCAAGGCGTGCCACACCGCGACAACCGCATCCTCCGCGCCTCCCTCGACACGCCCGACTCCGGCACCATCGAGTTCGCCCGCGATTGGGACGCCCCCGGCGCGCCCCCCGTCGTTCTCAACGGGAGCCGTCCCCTCGCCCCGTTTCCGCTCCCGGAGGCCGAGTTCGCGGAACGCGCCGGCTACCACGTTGACGGCGACGCCGTCGTCTTCGTCCTCCACCCGGCGCACCATCCCGAAATCCCGCTGGCGCCCGGCGACGCCGGCGCGCCGGAGGTCTATGTCGCCGGCGACTTCAACGGCTGGGGCGGCGCCATCGGCGCCGGTGAATGGCGGCTGCGCCCCGCCGTCCTCGACGGCGTTCCCGTGCTTTCGCTCGGGGTTCCCGCGGCGCGGCTGGGCGGGGGGGACCATGCCTTCAAGTTCGTCACCGGCGGCGGGCGCTGGCTGCCCGTTCCGGCGGACGCCCCCAACGCGGTTGGCGACGGCGCCGGCAACGTCAACCGCTCCGTCACCCCCGGAAGCGCGGCGCGCCACCTTTGGCGTTTCAAGCTGCCCGAACCGCTTCCGTTCAACCGGCAGCACTGGCTCGCCCTTCCCGGCCAGCCGCCCGCGCCCCTGCGCCCCGACTGCATCCTTTCGCTCGGCACCGATCTTCCCCTCGGCGCGACCGTCGCGGCGGACGCGAACGGCGGCGTCTCGACCACCTACCGTCTCTTCGCGCCGCGCGCCACGGGCGTCCTCCTTTCCCTCTGCCGCGAGCTTGAAGGGCGCGACCGCCCCGAACGCCACGCGCTCGCCCCGCACCCGGGACAACCCGCCGTCTGGGAGATCACCCTGCCCGGCAACCACCACCATTGGTTTTACTGGTTCAACGTCTCCGGGCCGGAGGGCCCCTGGTCGCATTTCAACCCGGCCTTTCCCGTCCTCGACCCCTGGGCGAAGGCGGCGCTCAACCGCGGCGGCCCCGGCATTGTGCTCGACCCGGAGCGGACGCGCGACCCGCACCCGCCCTTCACGCCGCCGGCGTGGCACGACCTCGCCATCCTTGAGGCGCATCTTTGCGACCTGACGCGGAACGGCCCCGTGCCGCACGGCGGGCGCCCGACCTTCACCACCCTCGCGCAATGCGCGCGGCGTCCCGACTTCCACCCCGCGCGCCTTGGCGTCAACGCGCTCGAGCTGCAGCCCGTCCAGGAATTCGACAACGCCACCCCGTCCGAATACCACTGGGGCTACATGACGGCGAATTTCTTCGCGCCGGCCTCGGCCTACTCCACCGACCCCGCCCGCGCCACGGGGAGCCGCGAGCTGCGGAACCTTTCCGCCGCCCTTCACCAGCGCGGCATCGCGCTCATCCTCGACGTTGTCTACAACCACGTCGGCGAGCCCAACCACCTGCTGCACGTGGACAAATTCTACTGGTTCAACCAGGACGCCGGCGGCGGCTTGTCGAACTGGTCCGGCTGCGGCAACGACCTGCGCTGCGGCACCCCCGTCGCGCGCCGCCTCCTCATCGAGTCGCTGCTGCACCTGCTTTCCTGCGGGGCGGACGGGTTCCGTTTCGACCTTGCCGAGCTGATCGGCGCGGAGGTGCTCCGCGACATCGAGGCCGCGCTCAAGGCGCGCAAGCCGTCCGTCATCCTCATCGCCGAGCCGTGGAGTTTCCGGGGGCACATCGCGGGGGAGCTGCGGGACACCGGCTACGCGAGCTGGAACGACGGCTACCGCGACGCCCTGCGGCGGGTTGTCGCCGGCGAGGCGCCGCGGGAGACGGTGGAGTATTACCTGAAAGGCTCGCCCTGGCATTACGCCAAGTGGCCCGCGCAGACGGTCAACTACACCGAGTCCCACGACGACCGCGCCTGGATTGACGTCATCACGCAAAATCCCGGCAACGACGGCTTCGCGCCGACGGCGTCCGACCGGCGGCGGACGCATCTCATGTGCGCCTTCCTGTGCATGTCCATCGGGATACCGATGCTGGCGGAGGGGCAGGATTTCCTGCGCTCGAAGCGCGGCCATTCCAACACCTACCGGCGGGGCGATCTCAACGCGCTCGATTACGCGCGCCTCGCCGAATACCCGGCGACGCACGCCTATTTCCGCGACTGGCTGGCCTTCCGCCAGGGCGACATCGGGCGTCTGCTCCGGCACCACACCCGCGCCTCGGAGAATTTCCTGAAGTTCCACTGGGCGGAGGGCGGCGCGCCGGCCTTCGCCGCGCACTACAACGCCGACCGCGGCCTCGGCGCGGGGCAGCTGCTCTTTCTGTTCAACCCGTCCGGCGCGCCCGCGACCATCCGGCTGCCGGAGGCGCTCGCGTCGAAACCCTGGCGGCAGCTTGCCGACCAGGAGCGGTTTTTGCGGGGGAACGACATCGTGTATCCCGTCGCCCCCGTCCTCACGCTGCCGGCGGGGACGCTCCGCCTGCATTGCCTTTGAGGGCGCGCGGCGTCAGGGGAGTTTGGACGCGATGAGTTTGCTGGCGGCGGCGAAGTCGAGGAGGGGCGCCTCGGGGCGGGCTTTCAGGAGCGCCATGACCTTGCCCATTTCCCGTTTGGATTGGGCGCCGGAGGCGGCGACGGCCTCGTTGACGAGGGCCTCGAGTTTCGCGGGGTCGAGGGCTTTCGGGAGGTATTTTTCGAGCAGGGCGATTTCGGCGGTGTTGGCGGCGACGAGGTCGGCGCGCCCGGCCTTTTCGAACTCAACGCGGGCGTCGGCGAGGTTTTTGACGGCCTTGCGGAGGACGGCGAGGACGAGGGGTTCGTCGAGGGGTTTGTTGGCGTCGAGGGCGGCGCGCTGGATGGCGGCGTCGGCGGTGCGGAGGCTGGTGGCGGCGCGGGAGTCGCGTGCCTTGAGGGCGGCGACGATGTCGGCGCGGAGGCGTTCGTAGGTGGTCATGGCGGGAGGGATCAGGCGGTTTTGGCGGTGTGGGCGGCGTGGTGGGCGGCGGCGAGTTCCTTGCAGGTTTTCATGTCAATTTTGCCGGAGCCGAGGACGGGGATTTGGGGGACGCGGATGATTTCGCGGGGCACCCAGAGGTTGGGGAGGCCGAGGGCGGCGAGTTTTTCGCGGAGGCGGGCGAGGGTGGTGTCGAGGGTGGTGAGGAGGACGAGGGCCTCGCCCTTGGCGGCGTCGGTGACGCCGACGACGATGGCGGCGGCGGGGCCTGTGGGGTCAACGGCGAAGGCCTCGTTGATGCGGGCCTCGATGGTTTCGTGGGGGACCATTTCGCCGGCGAGCTTGGAGAAGCGGGAGAGGCGGCCCTCGATGAAGAGGAAGCCGTCGGGGTCAAAGCGGCCGAGGTCGCCGGTGACGAACCAAGCGCGCTCGAAGGCGCCGGCGGTCTGGCCGGGGCTGTGGAGGTAGCCGCCGAAGACGTTGGCACCGCGCAGGCAGATGATGCCGGTCTCGGTTTCGGGAAGCTCGGCGCGGGTGTCGGGGTCCAGGACGCGGGCGGTGATGCCGGGGAGCATCCGGCCGACGGAGCCGAGGAGGTTGCCGGGCTGGTAGCGGTGGCCGGGGCCTGTGATTTCGGGGTCGGGCTGGTTGACGGCGCAGACGGGGGAGGTTTCGGTGAGGCCGTAGCCCTGCATGATTTCGTGGCCGAAGGCGGCGACGAAGCTGTCGTGGACGTCGAGGGGCATGCGTTCGGCGCCGGAGACGATGACGTTGAGGGAGGCGAGCTCGTGGCGCTCGGCCTTTTTGAGGATGGGGCGGAGGAAGGTGGGGGCGGCGACCATGGTGGTGATTTTCTCGTCGCGGATGGCGTCTATGATTTTGCGGGTGTCGAGGGGGCTTGGGACGGTGACGACGCGGCAGCCGCGGAGGAGGGGGAAGATGGTGAGGATGAAGCCGAAGGAGTGGAAGGTGGGGAGGAAGCCGAGGATGACGGCGTTTGGGGGAACGATGATCATCGAGGCGATCTGGAGGCAGTTGGCGAGGATGTTGCGGTGGGAGAGGGAGACGCCCTTGGGTTCGCCGGAGGAGCCGGAGGTGAAGAGGAGGGCGGCCTCGGCGTCGCCGCCCTGTCCGGGCATTTTGAGGAGGGCGGAGTAGAGCTGGTTGGGGAGGAGCCAGGCGGCGGCGAGCCAGGGGAGGACGGCGCGGGCGCCGCCCATGCGGATGAGTTCCTCGCGGAGGTCGCGGGTGTCGGCGGTCCAGGGGAAGTCGGGGACTTTCTCGCGCATGGCGGCGGCGGTGAGGATGGTTTTGAGGCCGGCGATGCGGATGCTGGCCTCGAGGGCGGCGCGTCCGGCGGTGAAGTTGAGGTTGACGGGGACTTTGCCGGCGAAAATGACGGCGAGGTTGGCGATGGTGCCGCCGGCGCAGGGCGGGAGGACGATGCCGACGCGTTGTCCGGGGCAGGTTTTGCGGATGTGGCGGGAGAGGGCGGAGGCGGCGGCGAGGAGTTTGCCGGCGCGGTAGGGGGTCGGGGCGGCGGTGCGGTCGGTGACCTCGAGTTTCCAGGGGCGGCGGGCGAGGGAGCGGGCGATGACCTGGCCGAGGTAGCGTTTGAGGTAGGGGCGCTGGGCGAAGGCCTCGGCGCCGAGGTCGAGGAGTTCGCGGCGGACGCGGGCAACGGTGGCCTCGTTGGGCGGGATGGGGCGGCCCCAGACGACGCTGACAGGGGTGCGCATGACGCGGGGGGATTTGCGGAGGACGCGGTTGGCGGAGAAGGAGAAGACGGAGCCCCAGATGCCGTCGTGGGCGACGGGGACGACGGGGACGGAGGCTTTTTCGGCGATGACCTCGAAGTGGCGTTTGAGGCCCATGAGTTGTCCGGTGCGGGAGATGCCGCCCTCTGGGAACATGAGGACGTATTCGCCGGCGCGGAGGGCGGCGATGGCGGCGCGGGTGCTTTCGAGGACGTTGTTTTCGGCGACGGGGACGGTGCCGCTGAGCTTGTAGACGAGGCGGAAGAACCAGTGGATTTGGGTGGCGCG
>JAISTY010000165.1 GCA_031272375.1 Opitutaceae bacterium
GACGCCCTCCACGGCGACGGCGCCGCGCTCGACCGCGTTGTCCCGACCTCCATCGAGCGCCTCTCCCTCCTCCCCTCCGAGGAGGATCTCGCCGCCGCCGAAATCGAGCTGCGCGAGAAGGAAAACTACCTCTCCCTCCTCCGCGGCGTCCTCGGTCCCGTCCGCGACTCCGGGCGTTTCCGCGCCATCATCATAGACTGCCCGCCCGCCCTCGGCCTGCTCTCGATGAACAGCCTCGCCGCCGCCGACCACCTCCTCGTCGCCCTCCAGTGCGAATACATGGCCCTCGAAGGCCTCGGCTCCATCCTGAAAAACGTCGAACGCATCCGCGACATCAACCCCGCCCTCAACATCGGCGGCATCGTGATGACCATGTTCGACATCCGCACCAACCTCTCGCGGCAGGTTGTCGAGGAGGTGCGCCGCCACCTTCCCGAAAAGCTCTTCAACACCGTCATCCCGCGCACCGTCCGCCTCGGCGAGGCGCCGAGCTTCGGCAAGACCATCTTCGACTACGACCCGCTCTCCCCCGGCGCCACCGCCTACAAAAATCTCGCGAAGGAGGTCGTTGACCGCTTCGGCCTGAAAAACTGACGCGCCCGACGCGCGCCGCGCCATGCTCCGCCTCATCGGGAAATACCGCCACACCTTCCTCGTCGGGCTGCAGGGCAATCTCGTTTATCGCTGGAACTTCGCCCTCCGATCCTGCTTCTCGCTCCTGCACCTCGTCTTCATTTTTCTTCTCTGGGGCGCGGCCTTCGCGGGGCAAACAACCATCGGCGGCTTCGGGCTGGACGCCACCCTCACCTACTTCATCGCCCTTTTCATTCTCCATTTCTTCGTCGGCGCCTTCAACGAGGACTACCAGATCAGCGAGGAAATCCGCAACGGTCTCATCAACCAGTTCCTTCTGAAACCGGTCAACTACTACGCCTACCGCTTCACCATCTTTCTCGCCTCGCGCCTTGTCTCCGGCTGCCTCGCCCTCGTGCCATTCCTGCTCTGCCTGCCGCTCCTCAAAGGGCACCTTGTCCTCCCCTGCGAACCCTGGCGTCTCGCCCTCGGCCTCCCCGCCCTGCTGCTCTCCGCCCTCATCCAGTTCACCATCGCCTATTGCTTCGGCCTGCTGACGTTCTGGTTCCTCGAAATACAGTCCTTCGTCGTCCTCTCCTACGCCGTCGAAACCCTCCTCGGCGGACAGGTCTTCCCGCTCGACCTTCTGCCCGCCGCCCTCTTCCGCGTCTCCCAATTCCTGCCCTACTACTACCAGATGTATTTCCCCGTCGCCATCTTCACCGGGCGTCTCGGACAAGCCGCCGCCGTCGAGGGGCTGTGCGTCCAGGTTTTCTGGACGCTCGCGCTGCTCGCAATCGCCTCGCTCCTCTGGAAACGCGGCCTCCGGCGCCACACCGCCGTCGGCGGCTGACAACGCCCGCCGCCGCGCGAACGCACCCGCGACTTATTTCACCCGCGGCCCGCCCTGCGCCAGTTTGCGCGCGCGCAAACGCAAGCCGTTCAACCGGATAAACCCGGTGGCGTCGTTCTGGTTATACCAGCTGTTCACGCCCTCCATCGAGGCGATGTTCTCGTCGTAAAGGGAATACCGCGACTTCCGCCCGGTTGTTATGATGTTGCCCTTGTAGAGTTTAAGGCGGACTGTCCCGCTGACGTGCTTTTGGCTTTCGTCCACAAACGCCTGCAACGCCTCGCGTTCCGGCGCGAACCAGAAGCCGTTATAGACCAGCTCGGCGTATTTCGGAATCAGCCCGTCGCGAAGGTGTTCCAACTCGCGGTCGAGCGTGAGGCTCTCCACCTGCCGGTGCGCGTGCAACAGGATGCTCCCGCCGGGCGTTTCATACACACCGCGCGACTTCATGCCAACAAAGCGGTTCTCCACCAAATCCACCCGCCCGACGCCGTGCTTGCCGCCGAGCTTGTTGAGCGTCTTCATGACCTGACCGGGCGTCAGCTTCTTCCCGTTGATGGCCACGCAGTTGCCTCTCTCGAAATCCAGCTCGACGTATTCGGCCTTGTCCGGCGCGTCCTCCGGGGCGACGGACAATTTGAACATGCCCTTGTTCTCCGGCGTCGTCGGGTCGAACCACGGATCCTCCAGGATGCCGGCTTCGTAGGAAATGTGCAACAAATTGCGGTCCATCGAGTAAGGTTTCTTCAACGACGCCTCGACGGGGATTTTGTGCTGCTGGCAGTAGGCGATCATTTCCGCGCGTCCGGGGAACCGTTCGCGGAACGCGTCCAACTTCCACGGGGAGATGATTTTCAACTGCGGGGCGAGCGCCATGTAGGACAACTCGAAACGGCACTGGTCGTTGCCTTTGCCCGTCGCGCCGTGGGCGACGGTGTCGGCGCGCTCCTTGCGGGCGATGTCAACCTGCGCCTTCGCGATGAGCGGGCGGGCGATGGAAGTGCCGAGGTAGTATTGGTTTTCGTAAAGCGCGTTGGCGCGCACCATCGGGAAAATGTAGTCGCGGGCGAATTCCTCGACCAAATCGAGCGTGTAATGCTTCGAGGCGCCGGTGGCCTTGGCCTTCTTTTCGAGACCGCGGAGTTCCTCCTCCTGACCAACATCCGCCGCGAACGTGACGATGTCGGCGGCGTAAGTTTCCTTGAGCCATTTGACGATGACGGAGGTGTCGAGACCGCCGGAGTATGCGAGAACGATTTTCATAAGTGGAGCGTTTGAGCGGCGGCAACTTGTGGAACCGGAAACGCCCTGTGAAGGATGAAATTTCACGAAAAAATCCCGCGCCTCCCGCCCGCCGCGGCGCGCGCTTCCCCAAAAAAATTGCCTCGCCCCTCCCCCGCCCTCTTTGCTCCCCCCTCCTCCAACCCGAACAACCGTGCCGCACCGCCACGACATCATCCGCATCCGCGACCTCACCGTCCGCCACGGCGCGCGCGTCGCCCTCGACAACATCACCGTCTCCATCCCCTGCGGCTCGCTCCCCGCCCTCATCGGCCCCAACGGCGCCGGCAAATCCACCCTCCTGCGCACCCACCTCGGCTGGCACCCCATCCCCAAAAACGCCTCCATCCCCATCGGCGACGC
>JAISTY010000197.1 GCA_031272375.1 Opitutaceae bacterium
CCGTCGCAGTAATTATACAAATAACGAAGCTCGAAGCCGGAATTGCTTTGGTGGCGCAGTCCGAGTTTTTTCAGCCAGGCGTTGCTTTTGCCGAACTCAAAATCGCTGGTCAGTTCAAAGCGCGACGTGATCATTTTGTTGATCATATAACTTTCATAACCGTCGCTGTCGTGAACATAGCTGTGACTATATTGATACAGCGAATTGTTTTTAAGCGTGAAATGTTCGTTGATGCGGAGGGTGGCGATGTTCTGCAATATGTGCTCCTGCGATTCGGTGTAAGCCGTGTCGGACCATTGGGTTTGCGAACCATTGATGGGGACGAGAACCGTTTCGTCCGAGACGGGCAGGTTGCCTGTGAGCGTGAACGCGCCGTGGAAATTCCAGCCGTCCGTGAATTGGGCGCTTGTCAACGAGGACGGCGACGAGCCGACGGTCCATTTGCCGTCGTTGCCGGGCGAGCGGAGGCCGAAAAGCGTGCTGCTTTTATAATCCGCCGCGCTGCCGCCGTGGACCGCCGCCGCGGCCGCCGCGCTTGTATAAACATCGCTGCCGACGACGTAGCCGGTCGTTTGCAGCGTGCCGTAGCCGGAGCGGTATTGCCAGTTGTCTATCAAGTTCTGGTCAAGGCGGTTAATGCCTGTCGGCTTCGGGCTGTCATAGACGTTTGTATAATTGTAATTCGTCTCTATTGTCAGGTTCTTGAGCGGCTTCCAGGTCGTCGCGGCGTAGAGGTCGTAAAAATTGCTGCGCGCGTTGCCCCAATATTGATCGGCGTCGGTGCGTTGCAAACTGAGCCGGAACGCCAGGTCGTCGCCCAGAACCTTGTTATAGTCGAGCTGGACGGTGACCTGCGGGTAGGTTGTGTCGTTGTCCTTCCCGAGGCGGCCCAGCGAGACGGTGATGTCGGTCTTGTCCTTGTCGAACGTCGGTTTTTTGGTGACATAATTGACGACGCCCGCGGTTCTCGTTGTGGAGCCTTGGATTACGGAGGGGATGCCGGCGACTATATCAACAGCCTCCCAGTAATTATTATTAAACGGGCGGACGGCGGCGGGGATGAGCAGGACGCCGTTGCGCGTGGTGTCGCCGGAGCCGCCGCGGATTTTCGAGAAGGTCGAGAAACTTGAAACCGTGCCGCGTCCGACGCTTGGGGAATAGCGCGCGAGGTCGCCGAAATTGTCAAAGTTGTCGGCCTCCAATTGCGCCTTGCTCACCTGGAAGATGGAGCGCGGCGAGTTTTGTATCAATTCCTCGAAGCCGTAGAAATTGGCGTTCGGGCGCGTTGGGAGGACGCTTTTGTCAACATCGGCGCCTTCGACGGTGACGGCGGCGAGGACAACGGCGTCGTCATCTGCGGCAGGTTGTTGCGGCGGAGAGGATTGTGCGGTCAGAAGCACCGGCGCGAGGGCGAGCGGGAGGCTTGCGAGGAGGCGCGGCAGCTTGTTGGCGTTGTGGTGGAGGGCCGTTGCCGGGTGGAAGGGCGCGGGCGTGTTGAAGGACGACGCGGTGGCGTCGCGAAGATTTTGCGAGTGCATGGTTGCGATGTGGTTGCGGGGACGCCGGTGTGTTGTTGGCGGCGTTCCGCGGGTTGTTTGTGGTGATGGTGTCGTGCCGGAAACGGCGTCCGCTTTCGCGGGAGCCGTGGTGTGTTTATGTTGTCCGGGCTGACGATGGCGCTTTCGGCAGCCGCCGAAGGGCGGCGTGCAAGGCGGCGTGTTCCAACGGAGGGAAGGCCGCCTTGAACCGCCTACCTACATCGCGTGGTGAGCAGGGGGAGTTTTTTTGGGGAAATGGGAAAAGTTTTGGAGAAACGGGCGGGCGGGGTGTGGGCGGAAGCAAGCGCCGCCGCGGCAGAGGCGGCGAGGGCGGCGAACGAAGATGGGAGATGCGCTTGCATGGAACAGAAGGTTTGTCTATTGGATTTGTCGAAATTGACGAGGCGAGGTGATGTGTCCAGCTGCGCTCCTGTCAAACGGTTTTTTGGATGGCGTTTTTTAATTTGTTGCAATTAAGTAAAATAAAACATATTTTTTATTTGAACACGCACAAAAAACACCCGTGCCGGCGATGTTTTTTAAGACTACTATACTGATTTAGATTTAGGAAAATTACGGTTAAAGAGAAGTATCCCACGGGTGTTATTTTAAGAGCAAGAGAGAGCGGATAAGGGACAGGTTAGTTAGGGACAGGTTAGTTGTGGTGTGGAGCATTACACAGAGGTCACGGAGGAGGGGCGGAGGGCGCGGAGATTTTTTGAACAGAAGAACAGAAGAGGGATGAAAAGGGGCGTGTCCTGCCGCGGGGCACCGCGGACGAACAGGGCCTTCGTGGCTGCTCTTTTTATATTCTGTTCAAAGGATTGGATCCTTTGCGACCTTTGAGAAACCCTCGGTGACCTTTGTGGTGAAAGGTGAAACGAAAGGCAGGGCGAGTTAGCCGTTAAGGGGCCTTACCCGATTTTCGGCAGGTTGGCGATGGATTCGATGCCGGGGCGCAGGGTGGCCTCGGTTTGCTCGAAGTCCTCCAATTTTCCGTCGAGGAAGTCCTGGTAGCCGGAGAGGTCGAGGAGGCCGTGGCCGGAGAGGTTGAACACGATCACGCGTTCCCGGCCTTCCTCCTTCGCGCGAAGGGCCTCGCGGATGGTTTGGGCGATGGCGTGCGAGCTTTCGGGCGCGGGAACAATCCCCTCGCTCCCGGCGAAAAGCGCGGCGGCGCGGAAGCATTCGAGTTGCGGTATCGCGCTGGCCTCGATGAGACCCTCGCGCAGGGCGTGGCTGACCGTCGGCGCCATGCCGTGGAAACGCAGCCCGCCGGCGTGGATGCCGGGCGGAATGAAACCGTGCCCGAGCGTGAACATCGGCAGCAGGGGCGTCATCATCGCGACGTCGCCGGAGTCGTAGGCATAGACGCCGCGGGTCATTTTCGGGCAGGAGGCGGACTCGACGGCGACGACGCGCATGTCGCGCCCGGCGATTTTGTCCGCGAGGAAGGGGAACGCGAGGCCGGCGAAATTGGAGCCGCCTCCCGCGCAGGCCACCACGACGTCCGGCCGCAGGTTGATTTTTTTGAACTGCTCGCGCGCCTCGAGGCCGATGATCGTCTGGTGCAGGCAGACGTGGTTGAGGACGCTGCCGAGCGCGTAGCGGGTGTTGTCGTGCGTGACGGCGTCCTCGATGGCCTCGCTGATGGCGATGCCGAGCGAGCCGGGGGTGTCGGGCGTGGCGGCGAGGACGTCGCGTCCGGCCTGTGTTTCCGTTGACGGGCTGGGGATGCAGCGCGCGCCCCAGAGCCGCATGAGCGACTGGCGCATCGGCTTCTGCCGATAACTGACGCGGACCATGTAGACGCGGCATTCGAGTCCGAAGAGCCTCGCGGCGTGGGAGAGCGCGGTGCCCCATTGTCCGGCGCCGGTCTCGGTGGTCAGGCGCGTGATGCCGAACTGTTTGTTGTAATAGGCCTGCGGGATCGCGGAGTTGTTTTTGTGGGAGCCGGAGGGCGAGAGGGATTCGTTCTTGAAGAAAATTTTCGCGGGCGTGCCGAGGGCGCGTTCGAGGCCGGCGGCGCGGTGGAGTGGTGTGGGGCGCCACTGATACAACGCGGCGCGGACGGGTTCGGGGATTTCGATCCAGCGCTCCGAGGACATTTCCTGCTCGATGAGGTTCATCGGGAAAACGCGGGCGAGGGCGTCGGGGCCGATGGGTTTGCCGTCCTTGCCGACGGGCGGGGGCATGGGGCGGGCGAAGTCGGCGGCGATGTTATACCAGGCCTTCGGCATTTCGGATTCGGAGAGGGTGATTTTGCGGGAGGACATAGGGAAGCGAGGCGGTTGAAGGTGCCAGCGGAGGCGCGGAGGACACCACAAAGGGGAGGGCAGGGGAAGCGTTTTCCGCCCGTTTTCGCGGCGGCCTCAAACCGCCACGCGCAGGCCGTCGTAAGCGGGGGCGACGCCCGGCGGCAGCTTGCCGGCCAGCTCCGCGTGTCCGAGGTCGTGCGTCATGTGCGTCAGGAACGTCCGCGGGGCGGCCAGCGCGCGCGCCGCATCCAGCGCCTCGTCAAGGCTCATGTGCGTCGGATGCGGTCGCGGACGCAGCGCGTCCAGCACCACGACGTCCGCGTCCGCCGCCAGCGCCGCCGCCTCCGGCGTCACCGTTTTGCAATCCGTGTAATAGGCGAGTTTGCGCCCGCTGGAACGCTCCGTGAAAACCAATCCGAGCGTGCTCACCGGGCCGTGCGGCAGCGGCGTCGCCTCGATGGTTCCCTGGGCGAATTCCAGGCGGCGCGGCGTGAGCGGCATCAGTTCCAGGCGGAAGGCCGGGTAGCCCCTTGAGGCGGGCCGCCCGCCCAGCGCGTAGGGATACATGGCGCGGACGCGCCCGGCGCCCTCCGGCGTCGTGTGGACCGGCAGCGCGCCGCCGTCCGCGTCGCAGAAGCGCCGCAAGTCGTCCATCCCCGCGATGTGGTCGGCGTGCCCGTGGGTCAGGATGAACAGGTCCGCGCCGCGGATGATTTCGCGGACGCATTGCAGCCGGAAATCCGGCGCGGCGTCCACCTG
>JAISTY010000055.1 GCA_031272375.1 Opitutaceae bacterium
ACCTGCGCGGGGGCGTAGTCGGCGAGGGCGACAGTGACGAGGGCGGCGAGCAGGGCGCAGATGACGGCGAGCCACCAGCGGGGGCGGTTGGGCGCGGCCTTGCAGGAGGGGGCGGGCGCGGGTGGCGGCGGGTTGTCGTCGGGTTTCAACATGGTCGGGTCGGGAGAGAGTGGGGACGGCGGGGCGGGATTTTTCAAGCGTCGGATTTGCCCTGTTTTCGGGAGGCGGGCGGCGGGGCTCGGGTGTTCCGGGGGGCGTTTCCGGGGGCGCGAAAGATTTTTTCAAAAAAATATTCTTTCCGCTTGACGGGGGAAAAGGCGGGGGGCTTTTTCCGCGCAAACGAAACCACTGACCGCCCACTGACTCCGACTCCTGCTGACTATCAAAAAGCCCATGAAAAAAGTCCCGCTTTCACTGCTTTCCGCGCTTCTGGCTTTTCCCGCCGCCGCCCTCGCCGATGAGGGTGCGGTTGACTACGTCTGCACGAAGCCGGAGGGGTATGTGAAGCTGTCGTTTCCGGCGGGCGCGGGAACTTATTACCTTGGCAACCCAATGGAGGCGAAAGCAATTTGGCGTGGAAAGGTGTCCAGTGTGGCAGCGACACAACTGACGCTGGACAACCCTGTTTTGGCTGAAAACGAGCTTACGGACGCCCCTTATTATTACCTCCGTTTTATCACGGGCAACCAGCGAGGCCGCCATTGTCTTATTTTGGACGTGGAGGGGGCTGTGGTTGAGGTGGATACCGAGGATGGGCAGAATGTTTCCGTCCCCTTGAACGAGGTGGATTGGGCTGTCGCACAGGATGATATAGTGGAAATCGCCCGCGCCGACACGGTGACAAGTTTGATACTCCGCCCCGACGATCCGACGGCGTTTTTAAGGAAGGGGACGAGTTCTATGAATTCGGATGTGGTAAGTTTCTGGAATGGAGTGAGTTGGTATAGTTACTATTATCATAGCACGGAAAACCAATGGAAGTCAGGGGTAAGTGGCACGCCAGCAATTACAGAGCTTTTACTTCCGGATCGTGCTTGGGGGATTACTCGGAGAGCAATTTCATCTGCGGTTGATGTTGTTTTCACTGGGACAGTTCCAGAACAACGCACATTGACTCGGCATGAGGGATCAGTCGGCGTGGTATCCTCATTTAATCGTTTCCCTGTGAATCAGACTATGTCAAATTTTGCATATGGAGAGGAGGGGGAGTGGGTTAGACATGATACAACGGCTGGCTTTGCAGATAGGGTTGTCTTACATAATGGCGTTTCTTGGGAAACGTTCTGGAAAAAGAAAACCAGTGATATTTGGGTTAAGCTCGGAGATACAGTCACCGATCGGAGCGCAGAGGTGGTGGAGGTTGGCAGAGGGATGCGACTCATCAAAAGAGCTGTGGCATCAGGGAAGCAGTTTTTTCTTTCCCAAGAGATGCCTTACAGCAATCCAAGGCTCTAATATAATGCGCCGTTTATAATACTCTCCCATATGAAAAAAATAATAATCACATCCTTGGTCGTATTATCCGCCTTATTGAATGGCAATGCCTCAACGTGGACGAACAATGGGGGCGGAGGAGATAATCTTTCGAGCACGGCCACGAATTGGTCTGGAGGGAGTGGCAACCCAACGGATGTTATTGAGATAGGTATTACGGGTGATTATGATACCGCACCAGAAGGGATATTGATGCTGGCAAATGGAGGCAATGACTACACGTTAAGTCAATTAGTTGTTAATATGGGAATTGGTGGATATATAATGTCTGACGCTGGCGAAGCATTAGTTATAGGAGCAGGGGGCATAATCAATAATGGGATTGGTTTGGTGATGGAGTCGGGGGTCAAAACCACTGTCGCCCAGACTTGGAATTTGGGTAGCGGGGCGTTTGATTTTAAGGGGAAGTTGGAGATCAATTCCGCAGTCACCATCAATTTATCCTCTGGCGGGACGGTGAATTTTTCGGCGTCGGGGAGTAATCCGGGATGGAGCGGGAGTTTGAATTTTGTGGGGACGTTTGATATAGGAGCTGTCACTGTCACCGGCAGCGCGTTGACCGAGCAGAACTTGAGCAACATCACTTTCAACGGGCATGCGGTCGAGCGTGTGGGCAGCGCGCTTGTGGAGGTCATCCCCGAGCCGGCGGTGACCGACGCTCTTCTGGGGGCGCTTGCCTTGCTCGGTGTTTTTATCCGCAGATTCCGCTGATTCTCACGGATTTTCAGCCGGAGAACGCACGAAGACGCGAAGGTGCGAAGGTTTTTAACAGAAGATAAGAAGAGGGATGAAGAGGGGCGTGTGCTTCGCACTTTGGAAATTAGAAATTAGGAATTAGAAATTAGAAGAATGGGGGGCGGGGCGACGAGTCGCCCCGTCGAAAGCGGCGACAAGTCGCCGCACTCCAGAACGGCGGGAACAAACTTGGGGGAACAAATTGGGGCTGTTAATTGCAGGGCGCCTCATAGAATAAGGTCTTCAGGATTGTTTTTTGTCTTCTGCTCAACGGGTTGTGGCTTTTTGACCTTTGTGGTGAAACGAAAGGCAGGGACAGGTCGGTTAACCACTTGGGTGGGGTGTGTTTGTTAGGAAGCCCAACCAAACCCCTGTTTTTCCCAACCGCGAAGGCTCCACGCCGCGGGGGGCGGGCGCAACCTTCCGCCGCATCCTGCCGTTGCATGAAAAAATCCCTTCGCGCATGACCACCTCCGCCACCGGCCCGAAACGTCTTTTTTCCGGCGGGAAGCTCCGCTGGTTCCTTCTCGCGCTGCTCTTCGCGGCCTCCTTTCTCAACTACGTTGACCGCTCCACCGTCTCCATTCTCAAGGAGACCCTCAAGGGCGTTTTCGGCATGGGCGAGGGCGACTACGCGGATCTGGTCAACGCCTTCACCGCCTGCTACGCCGCCGCCTACATCGCGAGCGGCTGGGTGGTGGACAAAATCGGGCCGCGCCACGCGTTGGTGCTTTTCGCGGGGGTCTGGTCGCTCGTCACGGTCGGTTGCGGGTTCGCGCAGAGTTTCACGCAACTTCTTTTGTTGCGGGCGTTGCTCGGGCTGGCCGAGCCGGGGCTGCAGCCGGTCAACATCCGCGTTGCGACGGCGTGGGCGCCGGAAGGGCGGCGCGGGTTGTTCATGTGTCTGTGCGGGGTTGGGTCGAGCATCGGGAGCATCGCGGCGGGGTTCATCATTGTGCGCCTCACGCTCGCGTGGAGCTGGCACTGGGCGTTCATCCTTCCCGGAGCGGTGGGGCTGCTTATTTGCGCCGTCTGGTGGGTGGTTTATCGCGATCCCGACAAGCTGCCGGAGCCGCCGCGACAAGCCGCCGCACCGCCCGCGCGGACGCTGACCTGGCCGCAACTTTGGGGAACGCGCGCGCTGTGGGGCATCGTGCTCGCGCGCCTTCTCAGTGATCCGGTCTGGTATTTCCTGCTTTTCTGGCTGCCCGGTTATCTTGAGAAGCAGCAGGCGGTTGATTTCGGGCTGCTCGGCATCGCGGGGCTGCCGTTCCTGGCGTCGTTTGCCGGCGGCATTGTCATGTCAATGCTCTCGGACCGCCTTGCGCGCCGCCATCCGCGCGACCCGCTGAACGGGCGCAAAAACCTTCTCTACGCCGTCTCGCTGCTCGGGCCGCTCTGCATCCTTGTCCCGCATCTCGGCAGCTTGTGGCTGACGATGCTGGCGTTCTGTCTCATCGCGGTTGTGTGCACGGCCTGGCTTTCGACGCTCGCGCCGATCCTCGCGGAGATTTTCCCTGTCGGGAACGTTGGCAGTGTCTGGGGCATCGCGGGGGCGTTTGGCGCGGCGGGGGCGTTTGTGTTCAACAAACTCCTCGGTCTGGTCGGCGCGGGGAACTTCCCCCTGACGCTCCCGCAGCTTTTTTTGATCATGGGCTTCCTGCACCTGGCTGCGGCGGTGTTGTTGTGGGCGTTGGTGAGGCGTCCGTCTCCCACGAAGATATGAAGGCACGAAGTTTTTTGTTAACCACTAATGGACACTGATTTGACACTAATTCGGAAGAAGTTTCGCGAAACTCCTTACGGAAAGCGCAGAGGTGACTTAATTTGTTGTTCTTCTTTGGGGTCCATGTGGTCTCGGCGTGGAGTTTTCATTTGGGAACGGTTAAGAAATTGAGGGGAAGGTTTCCTCAAGCGCGTGGTGTGGGGGCGAGGAACTCCGGCGGCAGGGGGGCCTCGGCGCGGAAGCGGAAGAGGCGGTTTTTCCAGGTGTAGGCGAAGGCGGTTTCGCGGGAGTGGAGGAAGAGGCGCGCGCTGCCGTGGCGGCGGGCGAAGTCGCGGTTGGCGGCGAAGGCGCCGTAGGTGGCGTCGCCGACGATCGGCAGCTTGCGCAGGGCGCACTGGACGCGGAGCTGGTGGCTGCGTCCCGTGCGCGGCTCGAGTTCGAGCAAGGTCAGGGGCGGCAGCTTGTCGTTCCAGCGGCGCAGGACTTTCGCGCGCGTTTCGGCGGGGATGTTGCCGCCGCCGGAGGCGCGGATTTGGCCGGCGGATTTGCGGACGGCGAGGCGGTCGCGCCAGACGGCGGCGGTCGCCGGGGGCGTCCCGAAGACGAGGGCGTTGTAAAGTTTGCGGACGTTTTTTTGGAGGAAGGCTTTTCGGACAAGGGCGGCGAGGGCGGCGTCCGCCGCGAGCAGGATGACGCCGGAGGTGGCGGAATCGAGGCGGTTGAGGAGCCAGACGCGGCGGGTGGCGCCCGGCGTGGTGGGGGAGGCGATTTCGTAAAACTCGCCCTCCGCGGAGTAGGGGGCCGCGAGGAGGGAGCGGGGGATGTCGGCGCGGACGTTCGGATGCGAGAGGACGCCGGCGGGTTTGGAGAGGGCGAAGAGACCGTTGGCGTCCCGCGCGAGGAGCGCGACGCCGTCGCCGAGCGGGAGCTGTTCCAGGAGTGTCTCAAGGGGCGTGGTCATGTTTTCCAGAGAAACGGCGGCGGCTTGTTGTCCGGGTAGTGTCAGGCGACGGTTTCGGCGACGAGGGGCGGGGGCGCGACGGTTTCGGTTCCGGTTCGGATGGCGGCGCGGAGGAGGGCTTCGGCCTCGGCGAGGCGGGCGGGGTTGTTGGCGTGGACGCGGCAGAGGACGCGGTCGGCGGGGATGGGTTCGCCGATTTTGGGGAGGCGGTCCACGCCGACGGCGGGGTCAACGGAGTCGTCGGCGCGGTGGCGTCCGGCGCCGAGCGCGAGGGCGGCCTGGGCGACGCCGAGGGCGTCAACGTCGGTGATGCGGGTGTGGTCGGGGTTTTGGGCGAGGAGGTTTTTGATGAGGGAGGCGCGCGGCAGCTTGTCGGGGTTGTCAACGGTTTCGGGGTCGCCGTTTTGGGCGGCGATGATCTGGCGGAATTTGCGGAGGGCGGCGCCGGATTGGAGGGCGTTGGCGATGGTTTCGAGGGCGGTGGATTCGGGGAGGGCGGGGTTGGCGAGGAGGAGCATTTGGGAGGCGAGGGCGGTGGTGACCCGCATGAGGTCGGCGGGGCCGTTGCCGCGGAGGGCGTTGATGGATTCGGCGACCTCGAGGGCGTTGCCGACGGAGCGGCCGAGGGGTTCGTGCATGGAGGTGAGGAGGGCGCGGACGGGTTTGCCCATGGCGCGGCCGGCGGCGGCCATCATGCGGGCGAGGCAGCGGGCGTCGTCCTGTGTTTTCATAAAGGCGCCGCGTCCGAATTTCACGTCGAGGACGAGGGCGTCGAGGCCCTCGGCGAGTTTTTTGCACATGATGCTGGCGCAGATGAGGGGGAGGCTGTCCACGGTGGCGGTGACGTCGCGGAGGGCGTAGAGTTTTTTGTCGGCGGGGGCGATGTCGGCGGTTTGTCCGGCGAGGACGGCGCCGACGGAGGCGAGCTGGGCGCGGAATTTTTCCGGGGGGATGTCGCTGGTGAAGCCCGGGATGGAGGCGAGTTTGTCGAGGGTGCCGCCGGTGTGGCCGAGGCCGCGCCCGCTGATCATGGGGACGGCGAGGCCGCAGGCGGCGGCGAGGGGGGCGAGGACGAGGGAGACCTTGTCGCCGACGCCGCCGGTGGAGTGTTTGTCAATTTTCGGGAGGGGGATTTCGGGGAAGCCGAGGACTGCGCCGGTGCGGAGCATGGCGTTGGTGAGGGCGGCGGTTTCGGAGTCGTCGAGGCCGCGGATGCGGATGGCCATGAGGAGGGCGGCAAGCTGGTAGTCGGGCCAGGAGGCGTTGGCGGCGGCTTGCGCGAAGGCGGCGAGTTCGGCGGGGGCGAGGGCGAGGCCGTCGCGTTTGCGGGCGATGATTTGGACGGGGGACATGGGCGGCGGGGGAGGGATTTCGGGAGGGAGAACAGAGCCGCCCGCGCGGTTGGGCGCGGGCGGCTGGTCATGAAAACAACAAACAAACAATGAACCAACGATCAGAATTGGTGGCGGAGGCCACCAAAGAGGGACCAGGGGCGGGTGAATTTGTCCGAGAAGCTGGCCTCGTATTCGAGGTGCAGCTGGTTGTTCTGGCGGATTTGCCAGATGATGCCGGCGGAGACGTCCACGCGGAAGCCGTCATAGTTGGGGCGGATGGAGATGAGGCTGCCGCTGCCCTGCCAGGAGACTTTGCCGCCGGAGCTGACCTGGTCGGTCAGGGCGAGGCGGACGTAGGGCTGGAGGAAGCCCTTGTTCTCCTTTTGCTCATAAACCTTGCTGAGGGTGGCGCCGATGCGGCCGAGGAGGACTTCCGCGGAGCCGAGGCTGACGCGGGTGGAGGAGGGCGTGCCGTAGGTGGAGGTGATGTCGTAGCTGGCGCTGGTGAAGAAGACGCCGCTGGCCTGGATTGCCGGCTCGATGTAGAGCTTTTTGTCGTTGAGCGGGATTTGTTTGCCGAACTCGCCGCTGATGCCGATGGCGAGGTTGTGGTAGCCGCCGTCCACGCGCGCCCAGCTGTTGACGCCCTGCATGAGGGCGACGTCGAAGTCGTTGTCGAAATACTGGAGTTTGAGGATGCCCTCGGCATACCAGCCGTCGCGGCGGAGCCAGGTGAGGTAGCCGCCGGCGGAGATGCCTTTGCTGGTGCCCTCGATGGAGCCGATGATGCGGCGGGTGTCCACGGTGCGGTCGGTTTTGCTGAAGCCGAGGAAGAAGCCGGCATACAAGAGGTCGTTGCCGTCGGCATACCAGGCGATGTCCGCGCCGACGTCCAAGCCGTAGAGGGTTTCCTCGAAGTCGTCGGCGTTGGGGGTGTCGAGGACTTTGGCCTTGGCGTCGAGGCGTTGGGCGTAGCCCTTGGCCCAGAGGTTGGAGAGGAAGGCGTCGGAGATGGCGGAGGTGAGGCCGGTGGAGGTGGAGGCGCTTTGCGGGGGGCGGACGTCGCGCAGGAGGCGGAGCTCGCCCATGCGCTTGTAGAGGTTGTCCATCTGGGTGAGGAAGTGCATGGATTGCGCGGCGGCGGCGTCGGCGACGGCCTGTCCGCCCGGTCCGATTTGGGTGCCGCTGCCGCGTTTCAGGTAGAAGGAGGAGGATTGGTCGTCGAGGCTGTTGGCGCCCGTGCCCTGTTGGAGGGAGGCGAGTTCGGTCAGGGTGGTGCTGTCCCAAACGCTGCCGGTGAAGGTCAGGGTATCGGCGATCGCTTTGCTGGTCGTGCGGATGATTTCAACGGAGCTGTTGCCTTTGAGGATGTTTTCCTGCGCCGTGGGGACAAAGGTGACAATGCCGCCGCCGGTGGCGTCGCCGTTGATGTGCAGGCGGTCGCTCACGATGTAAATGCCGTCGGTGTCGCCCTGGAAGGCGCTGTAATCAACGCGCATGACAAGCCCGCCGGTGCCGGAGTAGTTTTTGGTGACGAGGATGTTGGGGGCGATGACTTCGGTTCCGGGGAGCGCCGGGTTGAGGGTGGCAACCTTGCTGCCGACGTAGCGGGTGAAATCAATGAGGCCGTTGTTGGCGATGCAGGTGATGTTGCCGACGCTGTCGCCGCCGTTGAGGCGGAAGTTGGCGTTTTCGGGGGTCACGTAGAAGGTGCCGCCGTTTTTGATGTCTATGTTGATGATGCCGTCGGGGTCGTTGGTGGAGTAGTCATTGGCGAGCGCGCTGTCGGGGTCGCCGCCGAGGAGACCTGGGGTTTCGACGAGCACCTGGCCGGCGAAGCTGGCACCGTCGCGGATGACCACGTTGAGGGTGGAGTTGTTGCCGGCGTAGACCTCTTTTTCGGGGCCGACCTCCACACCGGCGGCGAAGAGGTCGAGCGTGCCGTTGCCGCCGATGCTGGTTTCGAGGATGCGGTTGCCGACGCCGTTGGCGTGGAAGACGACGGAGGGGGATTTCACGACGATGTTGCCGGTGTGGAAGTCTGTGACGTGGAAGATTTCGCGCGGGGTGCCGGTGGAGTCGCTGGCGTTGTAGGTGCCGCCCTCGAGGATGAGGTTGCCGCCGTTGACTTGGACAACCTCGACGTCCGTGGAAGCCTCGCCGCGGAGGATGAGGTTGCCGGTGCCGTTTTTGGACAACTTGCCGTCGCCCTCGAAGCGGGCGTCGGCGCCGACCTGGAAGACCACGGTGTCAATGGTGAGGCCGTCGTAGAAGTGTCCGTCCTCGTCGAGGAGGGAGCCGATGCCCTTGAGGACGTTGATCTTGCTGTTGACGGTGGCGTTGAAGCCGCGGAGGAACTCCTGGGTGTTTTTGCTGGTGGCGCGGAGGATGCCGCCCTGGCTGGTGAAGTTGCTGGTGGCGCCGTTTTCGTTGACGACCTCCGGGGTTTCGAGGGTGCCGGCGTTGATGAGGGTCAGGCTGGCGGTGCCGCCGCCGTAGCCGAGGACGGTGCCGTAGTTGCGGGCGCCGGGCTGGATGGTGAGTTTCGCGGCGTTGGAGATGGTCGCCTCGCCATGCGCGGTTGTCGCGTTGGAGCCGATGAAGAGGTTGCCGGTGTAAAGGCGGACTTCGGCGTTGTCGGTAATGGTGAGGTTGCCATGCGTGTTGTGCCCCCAGCCGACGTAGATGTCGTTGTAAGAGCCACCCGCGGAGAGTTTAAGGTTGCTGGCGTAGCCCTTGACGATGACGGTGCCGTAAGAGTCACGCGCGGCGGCGTCCTCACCGCGGCTGATGTAAAGCGGCCCGTTGGTGGTCAGGCTGCCGTTGAAAATTTCGATAAGGCCGGAGCCGGCAACGCCCGTGACGCCGTCATCCCACGGGATCTGGCTGTTGCCGTAGCCGACGACGAAGATGTTACGGCCGTTGTCGGTGTAGCTCATGCTGCCGTCCTTAACCGTGTGGATGGCTGTCACGCTGCCGCCGTCGGCAATGCGCAGGGTGCCGTTGCCGGCATACCCGACAAAATGGACGCCGACGGCGCCGGGGATGCCCTTAATCCAAGGCGAGTAATGCTCGCTGGAAACAAGCGTTATGCTGGAACCGCCCCCCTCGACATTCACGGTGCCAATGGAGCCGGCGTGGCTGCCGATGATGAGCGTGCCCTGCTGATTGGAATACTCCGGCCCCGTCTTCACGTAGCCCGTCGGATCAATGACGAGACTGCCGCCGCTTGTGATGTTCAGGACGCCGGTGCCGCTGTTGCCGATGACCGCGCTCAAACGTGACGAGAGGGTGCCGCCGTTAACATTGATGGTGCCCGAGGCGT
>JAISTY010000059.1 GCA_031272375.1 Opitutaceae bacterium
CGCCTCGCCACCGGCGGACAGGACGGCTCCGTTCACCTCCTCAACCCGAACGCCCCCGACGCCCCCCTCTCCCGCGGGATCGGCGCCGACTGGATTGAACACCTCGCCTGGTCGCCCAACCCCGCCGCCCCGCCCCTCCTCGCCGCCGTCTGCGGCTCCGGCATTGCCCTCCTCAACCCCGACGCCACCTCTGCCGCGACCCTCCCCGCCGCCCCGAAAAACATCTCCGCCCTCGCCTGGTCGCCCGCCAACACGCCCCTCCTCGCCGCCGCCCACTTCGGCGCCGTCCGCCTCCTCACCCCCAACGGCGACGTCCGCCAGCTCCCGCACACCGCCCCCGCCAACACCCTCGCTTTCTCCCCGGACGCCCGCTGGCTCGCCGCCGCCAACCGTGACCACTCCGTCCGCCTCTGGCTCAACCCCTCCGCCCCCGCCCCCGACACCTTCCAGATGACCGGTTTCCCAAACCCGCTCGCCTGCCTCTCCTTCTCCAACGACTCCGCGCTCCTCGCCACCGACGGCGGCCCCGACGCCTGCGTCTGGGATTGCCGCGGCACAGGTCCCGAAAACCGCGACCCCCTCATGCTCCCCCACGACGCCAGAATCCGCGCCCTCCGCTTCGCCAACCAATCCCCCCTCCTCGCCTCCGCCTCCGACGACGGCGGCGTCCAGCTCGCGCAGATCCTCCCCTCCCCCGTCCCCGGACAACCCGCCGCCGCCAAACCCCTCCTCGCCATGCGCCTCCCCGCCCCTGCCGTCCAAATCGCCTTCTCCCCCGACGACACCCACCTTGCCCTCGCCACCTCCGCCGGCGTCCTCTACTGCCTCAAACGCGCCGGCCGTCCGTGACCAATTCCCTCCCGCCCGCCGCCGCCTTTTCTCATTTTCAATTTTCAATTCCCATGACCCTCCTCCCCGCCATGACAACCGCGCTCCTCGCCACCACCGCCGCCTGCCAGCCCGCGCGACAACCCGCCGAACGCCAGCTCACCTTCTCCCCGGAAAACAAAATCCTCACCAACATCAATGTCTGGTCCCGCGACTCCGCCTGGATCGCCTTCGACACCCGCCCCGGCGAGGGCGACCCCTTCACCGGCGGCACCATCGCCCTCGTCAACGCCTCCTCCGGCGAAATCCGCGTCCTCTACTCCCTCCGCGACGGCGCCCACGCCGGCGTCGTCACCTGCTCCCCCGTCGCCGACGAGGCCGTCTTCATCCTCGCCCCCGAAAACCCGACCCCCGACTGGACCTACGCCGCCACCCGGCGCCGCGGCGTCCTCGTTGACTTCAACGCCCCGCAAAAACTCCGCCCCTTCGACGCCATGAACTACGCCGCCCCGCTCACCCCCGGCGCCCTCCGCGGCGGCTCCCACGTCCACGTCTTCAACGCCGCCGGCAACCGCATCAGCCACACCTACGAGGACGAAATCCTCGCCGCCCTCGACAAGCTGCCCTCGCCCCCTCCGCACCACCCCAACCAACGCAACGTCGCCGTCGCCATGCCCCGCCCCGTCCAAACCGCCCGCACCCACCCCCGCAACCACGACGGCGAATGGTTCTCCGTCCTCGCGACCCGCACCACCGCCTCCCCGCGACCGGGTTCCGACGACCTCTCCCGCGCCTGCGAGGAGGGCTGGATTGGTGACAACGGCTACCTCAAACCCGACGGCTCCCGCCAACGCCACGCCCTCGCCTTCCAGGGCACCGTCACCGCCGCCGACGGCCGCCCCCACGCGGAGGTCTTCGTCGTGGATCTTCCCGAAAAAAACCTCGCGACCCCCGGCGACGCCCCGCTTGAAGGCACCCTGACAACCCTTCCCGCCCCGCCCGCCGGCACCGTCCAACGCCGCCTCACCTTCACCGAAAACCGCCCCCACCGCGGCATCCAAGGCCCCCGCCACTGGCTCCGTTCCTCCCCCGACGGCTCCCGCATCGCCTTCCTCATGCGCGACCCCGCCGGACTTCCCCAGCTCTGGACAATCTCCCCGAACGGCGGAACTCCCCGCCAAATCACAAACGCTCCCGGCGGCATCGCCTCCGCCTTCAGCTGGCACCCCGACGGACGCCGCCTCGCCGCCGTCGCCGACGGCAGCGTCTGCCTCTTCGACATGGACACCGGCGCCCTGACGCGCCTCACCCCCAAACGCCCCCGCGCGGACGCCCCCTCGCCCCTCGCCTGCGTCATCTCCCCCGATGGCGCCCAAGTCGCCTATACCCGTCCCGTCAACGGCGTCTCGCAAATCTTCACCGTCCCCGTCCCGCCCGCGCCTTCGGGAAAACGGCTCCCTTGAAAAAGTTCGCCAGACCCGAAACGCCCGCTCTCATGCGCCCCCTCACTTCCTCATCTCCGCACCATAATGAACACTTTTCGCCCCCCCCCGGGCGCACCGGGAGTGCTGGCTCCGGAGGTGGGTGGGACGTTGCGTCATCCGGAGAAACGTCTGTTTCGCGTTGGCGACGCTTGTTTCGCTGGCGGCGCTTGGCGCCTGGGGCGTCGCTTTGCTCACGGACAACACCCCCGGCCAGCCCGGCGCGAAGACGGTCTGGCTCGCGCGGTTCTGGGGCTTTTTCCTGACAGGCGCGTCGGCCGCGGCATGGACGCTCCTGTCGCTCCGGAAAACGCGTCCGGGCGCGCGCCTGGAATTCCTGCGGCGGAACCGCCCGGCGGCGTTCTGGCTGTCAATGGGCGCGCTGGCGCTCGCGCTCGCCGCCTTCGTCCGTTTTTGCGGGATGCGTTTCATGATGGGCTTTGACCACGGCTGCCTGATCGAGTCGTGCTGGCGCGTCGCGCAGGGGCAGTCGGCGGGTGTGGATTACCCGATGACGCATCCGCCCGGCTGGTATCTGGTCGGCGCGGACGCCTTCCGGTTGCTGGGCGTCTCGTGGTCGTCGCTCGTCTGGCCGTCGGTTGTGTTCACGGCGGTTGTGTTCCTGTGGCTCTTCTGGCTGGCGCGGCGTCTCACGGGCGAAACGGCCCAATCCCTGCTGGCGGCGGCTTGTCTGCCCGCGATGACCACCTGCGTCCACGGCGTCTGGTATTACAACCCGGTGGCGGCCTGCTGCGCCGTCCTCGTGGCGCTGTCGGCCTTGTGCCTGTTGAAAAATGTGAACGACCGCCCGGCGCTGGCCTCCTACGCGATCGCGCTGCTCGCGCTGGCTTTTTGCAAAATCAACGTCGCCGGTCTGGTGATCGCGCTGGTGACGCTCGCACTGGCGACAAAACGCGGCCTCGCGGCGCGCGTGCTGGGGGTGTCGGCGGCGGCCTTTGCCGTCTTCTGGGCAACGCTCGCGGCGCACAAAGTCTCCCTGCCGGCGATGATCGGGGACGTGCTGGCCGTCCGTCATCGCGGCGCGGAGGGGTTGGTGACCCTCGACCGCTTCTTTTCAAACGACAACGACTTCTCGATCGTGGCGTTGTGCCTGCTGCCGTTCTGCGCCGCGCCCTTCCTGATCGTGCCGGCGGCTTTTCGCGGGCGCTGGCGGGAGACCTGCGTTATCCTGGCGCTCGCGTTTTCCGGCCTCCACCAATTCCTCGTCTCCGGCGAAACGAAGCTGGTCAGCATGGCGACGCTGCCCTTCGCGGGCTGGCTGTGGCTGGCCCTCGCGCGGCGGACGGGAACCGCCGTCCCGCGCGCCTGTCCGGCGGCGGGGGACAAGCCGCCGTTGGCGGACCGCTTGCGGCACCCTTATTGCGCGGTGCTCGCGCTGTGCCTGTCCGCCGGCCTCGGCATCGGGTTCATCCGCGGACGGACGGCCTCGATACCGTGGTTCGTCGGAAAATTCTTCGAATACGGCGCGCCGAAGGAGGTGACGAACCAGCCGTTCTTCGCCGGGATGAAAGCCGGGCCGTCGCTCATCGGAACGCTCGACGAGTTGAACGCGGTGATCCCCCAGGTGCGGGGGCGCAAGCTGTGGTTTCACCAGTCCCTCAACTGGGTGAAGGCCGCCTACGGGCTGCCGTCGGAACGGAACGAGTTGCCGTGGTGGGAGCCGTGGGGCTTCGGCAAACCGGAGCCGACCGTCGCCAAATGGACGGCGCGCTGGCTGGAGGCCGATTACGACGCGCTGCTGTTTCACAACGAGGATTTTTACGGGATCTCCCCGGCAATGGCGGAACGCATCCGGACGCGCTACCGCGGCGCCCGGTTAAGACATCTGACCGTCTTCATCAAAAACGGAGTGACCCTCGCGCCGCCGCCGCCGAAACCCGCGCCCCGCCCCTGAAATCCGCGCCGTTTCGGAAAACCCGGCGGAAGGCTTCCGGAGACTTCGCCTCACCCCTTCCCCTCCGCCCGCGCGCAAAAACGCCGCACCGCCTGCGGCGCGCCCATCACCAGCACCTCGTCCCCCGCGCGCAGCACCACGTCGCCGCCCGGATTCACCACCCGCGTCCCG
>JAISTY010000035.1 GCA_031272375.1 Opitutaceae bacterium
GCGATCGAGCTGGCCGAGAAGGCGGCGGGGGTGTCGCGGAAGTTTCCCGACACGCGGGTGGTGCGGAGTGGGGAGCGGCTGCCGGTGGCGCGGCTGATGGCGCGGGTTGGCGACGGGCCGGCGGAGGCGTTGCTGGCGGCGCGGGACGGCGTCCTCTACAAGGGGCGCGGTTATCCGCCGGGGCTGGAGGCGGGGCTGCCGTGGCTCGACGGGGTGAGGCTTTCGCGGGCGGGCGCCGGGTTCGCGCCGATAGAGGGGATGGAGACGGTCTCGGATTTGCTGGAGCAGGCGCGCACGGACGCGCCGGAGCTTTACCGCGACATCCGGGTTGTCTCGCTGGAGCGGCTGGCGGAGGACGGCGTCCTGCTCGCGCGGATGGGCGCGGCGGAGCGGGTGCGTTTCGGGACGCGGGAGGGTTTTCCCGCGCAGATCCGGAGATTGGAGTGGACGCTGGGGCGGCTGCGGGCGGAAAACCCCGGCGCGCGCGTCCGTTCCGTTGACCTTTCGATCGGCGCGACGCAGGTGCCCGTGACGCTGGACGAGGCGCCGGCGGCGCGTGGGGCGCGGACGGCGCGCGGGAGGATTTTTCAACCATGAGTTCCAACAGACACATCGGGGCGATGGAAATGGGCACCTCCAAGGTGAGCGTGCTGATAGGGGAGCTGGTCTCGAGCACGGGGCTGCACATCGTCGGCATCGGCGAATGCCAGTCGCAGGGCATCTCCAAGGGGGGCGTGACGGACGCGCGGAAGGCGGGCGCCGCCGTGCACACGGCGATCGAGCTGGCCGAGAAGGCGGCGGGGGGCGTCCGCCTTGAAAGCGTCTATCTGGCGCAGACGGGGGCGCACGTGGACGGTTTTTACAACGAGGGGGAGTGCCCGGTGTCGTCGCCGGACGGGCGGGCGTCGGCGGCGGACGCGCGGCGCGCGGAGGCGCTGGCGCGCTCGAAGCGGCTGCCGGAGGGTCGGACGCTCCTCAACGAGCTGCGCCAGCCCTACCGTGTGGACGGGCGGCTTGTGCCGGATCCGGAGGGCATCGCGGGGCAAAAGGTGTGCGTGGGCTACTGGATGGTCCACGCGGACAAGGCGCGGTTGCGCGACAGCTTCGGCATCGTCCAGGACTTCGGCCTCAACGTGCGCGGCGTCCTGCTCTCCGGGCTGGCGTCCGGGCGGATGGTGACGACCCCGCTTGAGCGGCAGCAGGGGGCGCTGGCGCTGGACATTGGCGCGGGGACGACGGACTACGTTCTGTATCGCGACGGGGCGCCGCGGGTGGCGGGGGTCGTGGCCGTCGGCGGCAACCATCTGACCAACGACCTTGCGATGGGGCTGCGGCTGCGCGAAGGGGACGCGGAGCGGCTGAAAATCCGCCACGGGCGGGCGGGGAAGCCGGCGGCGGACCGCGGGGAGCGCGTGTGGGTTGACGGGAGCATGGGGATCGGCGACCGGCAGGTGCCGCTTCTGGCGATCGAGCAAATCCTGTCGGCGCGGGTGGCGGAGCTTTTTGACGTTGTGAAACGGAAACTCGGCGCGGAGTTCACGCCGGAGGGCGTGCCGGCGGGGGTGGTGCTGACGGGCGGCGCGTCGAAAATGGAGGGGATGGCGGAGGCGGCGCGGGAGGTGTTCGGCGTTCCCGCGCGGTTGGGCGAGGCGCCGCCGTGGGTGGACCGGGAGGAGCTGCGCGACCCGCGCCACAGCACGGCGCTGGGCGTCCTGGATTACATCCTGCTGGAGGAGGCCGGGCGGAAGAGGCCGGCGGGGTTCGCCGGGTTTCTCCAAAAAATTTTCGGAGGTGAAAAATGAGCGCGACACTGAATCCCAGGGAGCTGCCGTTGGTGCACGAATTGCCGGAGGACCGGCGCGTTCCCGCGAGGGTCATCGGCGTCGGCGGCGCCGGGAGCGCGATGGCCGGGCGCCTGCGCGCGGCGGCGCCGGAGGGCGTCGGGTTTTTCGCGGCGGACACGGACGCGCGCGCGCTGGCGCGGACGCCGCCGGGCGTGGAGCGGTTTCTCATCGGCGCGCGGGTGACGCGCGGGCTGGGCGCGGGGGGCGATCCGGAGACGGGCGCGGCGGCGGCGGAGGGCGACCGCGCCGCGCTCGGCGGGTTGTCGGCGGGGGGCGGGCTGGTGTTTCTGCTCGCGGGATTGGGCGGCGGGACGGGCGGCGGGGCGGCGCCGGCGGTCGCGGCGGAGGCGTCGAAAAACGGCGCCGTTGTCATTGCGTTCGCGACGCTGCCGTTCGGTTTCGAGGGGGGGCGGCGGGCGGTGCTGGCGGAGGAGGCGCTCGTGGAGCTGCGGAAACACTGCGACGCGGTGGTTCCGCTGGCGAACGACGCGCTGACGCAGGAGGCGGAGGAAGGCGAGGGCATCGAGGCGACGCTGGCGCGTTCGGACGGCTGGGTGGCGCGGGGCGTCCGCGCGGTGTGGGCGCTGTTGTCGAGGCCGGGGCCGATGATGGTGGATTTCGCGGCGTTGCGCGGGGTTTTTAACAAGACGCGCGGCGGGCGGACGGTCTACGGGTTCGCGTCAGGGGCGACGCCGCGGGCGGCGGCGGAGGCGCTGGACGACTGTCCGCTGGCGGTGATGCCCGGATTCGCGCGGAAGGCGGACCGGCTGCTCGTGGGCATCGCGGGCGGCGGCGGCTTGTCGCTGGCGGATGTGAACGCGGCGATGGAGCCGTTGCTGGAGCGGTTTGGGCGCGAGGCGCACGTGACGGTGGGGGCGTCCGCCGAGGAAGGGCGCGCGGACGCGGAAATTGTGGTGCTGGGCGTGAGCGACGTGGGGGCGAGGCCGCGGCCGGCGGCGCGACCGGCGGCGCCGGCGCGGGCGGCGGAGGAGCCGCCGCGCGGCGGGGCGCGGCGCGGGCGCGACAAGGCGCCGGCGGCGGGGCAGGACGAGTTTGAGTTCGGGACAGGGGACGCCGGGCGCGGGGGCGGGCCTTTTGATCGGACCGACCGGAACCTTTTCAACGGCGAGGATCTGGACACGCCGACGTTCCTGCGCCGTGGGGTGACGCTGGCGAAGTGACGCGGCGTCCGGCGCCGCCCGCGCAATTTTCTTCACAGCCCGCCCCGCGCCCTTTTTCTCCGCCCGCAAATGTCCGTTCGCGAACACCGACAAGCCGCCATCGCCCTCGAACTTCTCGCGGAGATTCTTCCCAACGTTCGCGACGACCGCAATCTGCCGGCGCGCATCCAGCACCGGCTTGTCTCCGACCGGCGGTTCGGGAGCCGCGACCGGCGGCTTTACCGCGAGCTTCTCTACACGGCCATCCGGCATCTTCCCTGGTTCGAGCAAAGCCTGCTCGACGCCACGCGTCCCCACGCCGGGCGGCAGGCCGCGACCGTCAGCCTCCTTGCCCGGCTTGCCACGCGCACGCCGCACACGGCGGATTTTCTGGACGTCCACGCGCCGGCCGATCCGCCGCCCCTGCCGCCGCTTGAGACCGTTTTGCCGGACTGGTTCCGGCGCCACACGGCGCTTCCCGACGCGGAGCTTCGCACGCTCCACACGCGCGCCCCGCTTTGGATACGGCTGAACACCAGCGAGCCGACCACCCTGCTTCGCATGGAGCTGGCCGCGCAGCACGCGGCGCTCGAACCCTCCGGCGTTCTCCCCGGCGCCTTCCGCGTCTCGCCGGACACCCGGCTCGCCGGCGGCCCCTCCCACTTGAACGGCGACTTTGAAATCCAGGATCTCGGCTCCCAACTCATCCTCGCGCGGCAGCCGGGGGAAATTTTCAACGGTCTCTGGCTCGACGCCTGCGCCGGCGCGGGCGGCAAGACGCTCCAGCTCGCGCGCCTGCTCCCGCGCGCCCAACATCCGCGTCCTCGCCCCCGACTCGCTGGAGTCCCTTCCGGCGCGCGCCTACGACGGAATTCTTGTGGACGCGCCCTGCACCGGACTCGGCACCCTGCGGCGCAGCCCGCACCTCAAGTGGACGACCACGCCCGTCGCCATCCGGGATGCCGCCGAAGCCCAGCTTGCCATCCTCAACGCGGCCGTCCCCAAGCTGAAACCCGGCGGGCATCTCATCTACGCGACCTGCTCGGTGACCCGCGAGGAGAACGAGGGCGTTGTCGGGCGTTTTTTGGAGCAAAACCCCGGCTTCGCGACGGTTTGCCAGCGCGCGATCCTGCCCAGCGAGCACGACACCGACGCCTACTTCACGGCGACCTTCCGGCTGCGTATGGAACGGCTTGGTGGTTAAACCACTAATGAACACTAATTAAGCACTAATCCGAACCGTTTCACAGCAAAGACGCAAAGAACGCAAAGAGGCTTTCCAAGCCGCTCCCACGCGCCAGAGGCCAGCGCAACAGTGAAAGGAATGGAAAAGTCACGCGAAGGGGAGGGAGGATGCCGGGTGAGTAAAAATGAAACCGACAAGAGAACCCAGATACCGACGCGTGACCGAGGAGCAGAGAGAAGAGATGGAGCGATGGAAG
>JAISTY010000100.1 GCA_031272375.1 Opitutaceae bacterium
GCGGCGGGCTGGGCGGGGTCGGGGTTGTCGAGGGCGTCGAGGGCGGGGACGAGGCCTTGGGGCAGGTTGCCGGGGGGTGTGGTCGGGGCGGGGGTGTTGATGTGGAGGACGGCGGCGCCGAGGCGGCCGGCCTCGAGCTGGGCGAGGATGGAGGCGGCGGTGGGGAGGTCGGCGACGTGGATGGCCTCGACCGCGTTGCCGAGGAGGGATTCGACGGCGCGGGCGAAGCCGCGGCGGACGGACATTTCGCGGGCGACGGGGAGTGGTTCGGGGCCTTCGACGGAGACGCGGCGCTGGAGGATGGCCTTGGCGCCCTCGCCGAAGCCCTGCCATTGGTCGCGGAGTTCGCGGAGGGTTTTGAGGCGGGCGGAGTGCTGGGCGATGAGGCGGTCGGTGTCCTGGAGTTTTTTCTGGGCGTCGCGGAACTCGCGGGTGAGGGCGGCGACGGCGTCCTGGGCGGCGGATTCGTTTTTGCGTGCGGCGTCGCGGGCGTCGGCGGCTTGTCGCGCGCGTTGGGCGGCGGCGTCGGCGGTTTGTTTGGCGGCGTTTTGCTGTGTGCGGAGGGTATCGAGGTCGGCGAGGGCGGCGGCGTGGCGGTTGGCGGCGGTTTTCTGGTCAACGTCGTGGCCGGAGCAATCGGTGCGGAGGCGTGCGGCGTTGCTTTCGAACTGGAGGAGTTGGAAGCGGGTTTGCTGGAGTTGCTGGTCGTGTTTGGAGAGGTCGGCCTCGACGACGGAGAGTTCGCGGTTGCGGTTTTGGAAGACGGCGTCGGCGCCGCCGAGGAGGGAGAGCTGCTGTTGTTTGTCGGAGGCGCCGGTGTCCACGCGGGCGGCGAGTTCGCGGAGCTGCATATCGAGTTCGGCGAGGGAGGCGCGGGAGGATTCGAGGCGTTCGAGGAGGCCGCGGCGGGTGACGGAGGCGACGTTGGCGGCGCCCTCGGCGCGTTCGCGTTCGGAGCGGAGGTCGGAGGCGTTTTGGAGGGCGTCCTGGAGGGCGGTGTTGAGTTGGGAGCGGCGGGATTTGAGGTTGTCGAGGGCGGAGAGGCGTTGCTGGAGGCCGGCGCGGCGTTCGTCGGCGGCGGAGCGGAGGCCGATGATTTCGTTGGAGAGGCGTTCGAGGTCGGCGGCGAGGAGGGCGTGGTGGAAGCCGTGGTGGGCGAGGGCGAGGTGGCGGAGGCGCCAGGAGAGTTTTTTGTGGCGGAGGGCTTTCGAGGCCTGTCGGCGGAGGCTGCCGATTTGCCGGGAGACCTCGCCGATGACGTCGTTGACGCGTGCGAGGTTCTGGTCGGTGAGGGCGAGTTTTTGGAGGGCCTCGCGGCGTTGGGATTTGTATTTGGTGATGCCGGCGGCCTCCTCGAAGACGGCGCGGCGCTCCTCTGGTTTTGAGGAGAGGATCTGGTCAATCTGGCCCTGGGCCATGATGGAGTAGGAGGTGCGGCCGATGCCGGTGTCCATGAAGAGTTTCTGGATATCGCGGAGGCGGCAGGGCTGGCCGTTGAAGAAGTATTCGCCGAGGCCGTCGCGGTGGACGCGGCGCATGATTTCGATTTCGTGGAAATCGCCGCCGAGTTGTTTTTCGCAATTGGTGAGGAGGAGGGAGACCTCGCAGAGCTGGGCGGGTTTGCGGGTGTCGGCGCCCTCGAAGATGACGTCCTGCATTTTGCCGCCGCGGAGGGCTTTGGCGCTTTGCTCGCCGAGGACCCAGCGGATGGCGTCGGCGATGTTGGATTTGCCGCAGCCGTTGGGTCCGACGACGGCGGTGACGCCCGGTTCAAAGCGGAGGGAGGTGGAGTCCGCGAAGGACTTGAAGCCTTGGAGCCTGAGAGCCTTTAGATGCATTGAAAAAGACGGCGAATTCCGGGGTGGGGAGAGGGGCGGGCAAGGGGATTTTGGGAGGAGGGGGAAGGAACAATTAACAATTAGTAATTAACAATGAACAATTGAGAGTGCGCGGCGGTGGCGCGCCGCAGGGGGGGGGAAGGTGGAGGGGACATAGGGGACCAAGGGGACATAGGGGGCGGAGGGGACGCAGGGGACGCGATAGGACTTATAGGAGGGTAGGACGTAAGGACTTATAGATGGCGGTGCGGGGCGGGGTTAGTTGGCGGGGGAGGAGAAGGCGGAGATTTTCGGGCGGAGGGGGAGGGGGTTGATTTCGATTTTAAGCGGGGTGCCGAGAGGGAGGGGGTGTCCGTTGCCAATGGTGACGGTGCCGTTGGCGACGACGCAGGGTTCGGCGAAGAGCTGGCGCGGGACGCCGCGGGTTTTTTTGCCAACGTAGGCGTGGTAGATGACCCAGGTGGATTTGCCCGTGGGGGAGGGGACGCAGCAGGCGTTGCCGGGGCCGAGGACGTCGGCGGAGGCCTTGAAGATCGGGCGGGCGGTTTTTTGCCAGTGGGCGGGGTTCATGGGGTCGCCGCCGTCCATCAGGCGCATGACGCCGATGGCGTAGTGGGGGGTCCAGTAGCCGCTGCCGGCGTAGAGGAGGCAGAGGGAGCCGTCGGGGGAGGGGACTGGGACGCCGCCCTCGACGACCTCTGGATACATGCCGGCCTTGCCGGGGCCGGCGCCGTGTTTTTCCCATGGGAAGGTGGGGCGGTTGATGACGACGGCCTCGCCGGCGAGGGTCCAGGGGTTCACGAGGCGGTCAATGTTGATGGTCTGGTAGCGGTCGCCGGTGCGGGGGGAGGAGGCGTCGCCGACCTCACTGACGAAGACGGCGTAGAGGGTGCCGGCGTGGCGGATGATTTTTGGGCCGCCGCACCAGCGGTCGTTGAAGCCGTTGTTTTTGAGTGCGGAGACGCGCGTGGCGGCGTGTGGGACGCGTTTGCCGGCGGCTTCGCCGTAGGGGCCGAAAGGGGAGTTGGAGAGGGAGCGGAGGGCGAACATGCGCTGGCCTTGGGACGGGCGGCCGGAGCCGTCGTTGGCGGAGAGGTAGAGCCACCAGCCGGCGTTTTCGGGGCCGACCTCGGTTTCGGAGAAGTGGTAGATTTTCGGGGACCAGAGATTGCGGGACCACGGGTGGCCGGGGGCGGGTTTGTAGATGACGCGCGGGGAGGCGTTGGGGAGGTCGGGGAGGTTGGCGGCTTTTCGGAGGGAGAGCTGGGAGCCGCCGGTTGAGGTGGCGTAGTAGAAGCCCTCGTGGAAGAAGACCCACGGGTCGGCGCCGGGGAGGAGGGGGTTGGCGAAGGCGAGTTCGCCGGAGTTGGGGCGGTCGAGGAGGGCGTCGGGGGCGGAGAGGGAGGAGGTGGAGCCGCCGGGGAGGCCGCGCGTGCCGGTGACGTCGGAGACGCGGGAGAAGTCGCCGCCGTTGAGGGTGAGGGCGAAGCGACCGGCGAAGCGTGCGGAGGGGTTGCGGGAGGCGGAGACGGTGTTGTGGAAGACGCCGTTGTTGAGGGTGACGGAGGCGG
>JAISTY010000158.1 GCA_031272375.1 Opitutaceae bacterium
CAGCTGGTCCTTCAGCCGGTCGAGGATCCCGTTGATAAAACGCTTGGCGTCCCGGCTGGAAAACTCCTTGGACAGCTCCAGCGCCTCGTTGATGGAGACGACCGGCGGGATGTCCTTGCGGTGCGCCATCTCGAAAATCGCGATGCGCAGGATGGCGAGGTCCACCTTCGCGATGCGCTCGAACTCCCAGTTGTGGGCCAGCCCCTTGATGCGCGAGTCAATGTCGGCGATGTGGGCGATGACCCCGTGGATGAGTTCCTCCGCGAAGGCGTAATGGGAGCGGGGCTGCCCCAGCTCCTTGAAAAAGGCGTCCAGCTCCGCGGCAAGGTTCCCGGGCGGGTTGATGTTCCACGCGAAAAGAAACTGCATCGCGGCGGCACGCGCGGCGCGGCGCTGCCGGAATCGCGGATTGGGCGGATTGGGTGAGGTTGAGCGGCTCATGTTGAATGACTGCGTTGGGAAATTCGCCCGGCGTCCCCGCCCCTCACCCGCCGTCCTTCACCAGCGCGGCCATCTCGATCGCGGCGGCGGCAAACTCCGCCCCGCGGCTGATTTTCCCCGCGCAACGCTCGGCGGCCTGCGCCTCGTTCTCCGCCACAATGACGCCGTTGATGACGGGGACGCGCTCGTCGAGCGCCACGCGCTGCAGCCCCTCGCTCGCCGAGCGGGCGACAAGCTCGTAGTGCAGCGTCCCCCCGCGGATGATGACGCCGAGCGCGATGATGACGTCGGGGCGCGGCCCCCCGCCCGCGGCGTGCTGCGCCGCCGCCGGCAGCTCGTTCGAGCCGGGGACACGGATGACCCGCGCCTCGCGGATCCCCGCCTCGCCGAGAAAGGCGGTGACGCTCGCAAGAAGCGCGTCCGCAAACTCCGGGTTGTAGCGCGCCGCGACGATGGCGACACGGAGCGAGGAGGCGTTCTTGACGGCGGTTTGTTCGGGCGCGTTGAGACTCATGGCGGTTGGAAAATCGGAGGCACAGGGAGCCGCTTTTCCCCCTCCGGGCAACCTGTTTCAAGGCCGCCCGGAAAACCCGCCCGCGGAATTTTCCCGCCGGATGATTGTTGTCTTCAACCCCGCCGGACGCCCTCCTCCCCCGAACCATGCTCCTCCGTCCGCCAGAACCCGAAGGCATTCTCCTCGTGGACAAGCCGCCCGACCACACCTCGCACGACGTCGTCGCCCGTCTGCGCGGCATTCTGAAAATGAGGCGCGTCGGCCACGCCGGCACCCTCGACCCGATGGCCACCGGCCTGCTCGTCATCCTCGTCGGAAAGGCCACCGCCTTCTCCCAATACCTCATGGGCGCCGACAAGGAATACGCCGGCTCCATCGAGCTGGGCAAAACCACCAACACCCAGGACGCCGAGGGCGAGGTCACGGAAACTCGCCCCGTGCCCGCCTTTTCCGAACGGCAAATCCTCGACGCGATGGCCTCCTTCCTCGGCGACCAATACCAGACGCCGCCGATGTTCTCCGCCGTCAAAATCAAGGGCGTCCCCCTTTACAAAAGCGCCCGCAAGGGCGAGGAGGTCGCCCGCGAGCCGCGCTTCATCCGCGTCCACCGCTTCTCCCTCGAACGCTGGGAGACGCCGGAAATCACCTTCACCGTGCGCTGCACGAAGGGCACCTACGTCCGGACGCTCGCCAACGACCTCGGCGAAAAACTCGGCTGCGGCGCGCACCTGAAATCCCTGCGGCGGACCGCCTCCGGCTCCCTCTCGGTCGCCGACGCCCTCACGCTCGACGCCCTGCAAAAGCTGCCGCTGCCCGAAATCACCCGCCGCCTCCTCCCCGCGCGGCAGGTTGTCCCCGGCTTCGCCCCGCCGCCTCGAACGCCTTGAACGCCGCCGCCTGCGCCGGCGGCACCCGGACCAGCAGCCGCACGCCGTCGTCCTCCTGCCGCTCCTCCCGCACGTGCGCGATCGCGTGCAGCCGCGCCACAAGATCGTAGCGGCTGTGCGGAATCAGCAGCTCCATCGCCCCAAGCCCGTCCGCGATCAGTCCGAGGCAGTGCGCCTCCACCTCCGCCAGCCCCGCGCCCGTCCGCGCGCTGGCGAAAATTCCGTCCGGCGCGAGCCGCCGCGCCCGCTCCAAATCCTCCGGCGCCGCCGCGTCCGCCTTGTTGAAAACCGTCACCACCCGCTTTTCCCCGGCGCCCAGCTCCCCGAGGACGCCGAGCGTCGTCGCGTGGCGCGCCGCGAGGTTCGGCCCCGTCACGTCGAGCACGTGGATCAGGAAATCCGACACCACCACCTCCTCCAGCGTCGCCTTGAACGCCTCGACCAGCCCATGCGGCAGCCGCCGGATGAACCCCACCGTGTCCGTCACCAACAGCTTCTGGTTCCCCCGCAGGACAAGCTGCCGCGTCGTCGGATCGAGCGTCGCGAACAGCTTGTCCTCCGCCAGCACCGACGCCCCCGTCAGCGCGTTCACGAGCGAGCTTTTCCCCGCGTTCGTGTAGCCGACGATCGCCGCCACCGGCACCGGCACCCGCCGCCGCTTGTGGCGCTGCACGCCGCGCTGCCGCCGCACCTCCGCCAGCTCGCGCCGCAACCGCGTTATCCGGTCGCCCACGATCCGCCGGTCAATCTCCAGCTGCGTCTCCCCCTCGCCGCCCATCTTCCCGCGGCCCCGCTGCCGCGACAGGTGGCTCCACGCCCGCGTCAGCCGCGGCAGCGAATACTCCATCCGCGCCAGCGCCACCTGCAGCACCGCCTCGCGCGTCCGCGCCCGGTCCGCGAAAATGTCCAGAATCACCTCCTCCCGGTCTATCACCGCCAGCCCCGACGCTTTCTCCCAGTTGCGCTGCTGCGCCGGCGAAAGCGACGCGTCCACCACAATCAGGTCGGCCCCCAGCCCGCGCGCCTCCGCGATCAACGCCTCCGTCTTCCCGCTCCCCAGCAATGTCGCCGGCGCCGGCGCGCGCAGCCCCGCCACCTCGCTCCCCGCGACGGCGATGCCAAGGTTCCGAACCAGCTCCGCCAGCTCCCCAAGCAGCTCCACGCCCTCCCCCTCCGCCATTTCCGGCGTCTGCACGCCCACCAAAAACGCCCGCTCGCACCGCCCCGCCCGCTCCGTCTTGTTTTCGAGAAAATCCGCCACGTGTTTTGAAATTCGCCGCGCACGCAACCCGCCGCCGCCCCACAAGTCAACCCCGCGCCGGACGCCGCCCGAACAAAACCGTTGACACCCCCGCCGGCCTCCGCACCGTCCGCGCTCCCTATTGCAGGGTGGAGCAGCCCGGTAGCTCGTCAGGCTCATAACCTGAAGG
>JAISTY010000021.1 GCA_031272375.1 Opitutaceae bacterium
TCTGGGCCGGCATCCCGCGCCTCCTCGTCATCCTCCTCGGCGGCTTCACCTCCAACTTCCTCTGGTGCGCCTGGCTCAATCTCCGCAACAAAACCGGCTACCAATACCTCGCCTCCCACCTCCGCCCCGGCGACGCCCTCGTCCCCGCCGCCACCGCCGGCCTCCCACAAGCCGCCGCGCGACAAGCCGCCGACGCCGACGCCCTCCGCATCCCGCGCCTCCGCAACGTCGCCTTCTCCGCCCTCGCCGGCGCCACGTGGTATTTCCAGTTCTTTTTTTACAGCATGGGCGAGTCGCAGATGGGCGACTTCAAATTCGCCAGCTGGACGCTCCACATGGCGAGCATCATCATCTTCTCAACGCTCTGCGGCGTGCTCTTCAAGGAATGGAGCGGCGTGAGCCGCAAAGTCCGCGTCCTCATCACCGCCGGCATCTCCACGCTCGTCCTCTCAACCATCGTGATCGGTTGCGCCAAATGGCTTGAGGACGCCGCCAGCCGCTAACCCCAACGCCCTCCGCACCTTCGCGCGCGCCCTCCCCCGCCCCGCCCGAGTTGTCCCCAGGCGCCTGTGCACAACTTGGGGAGAAGTTGCGCTTGAAACGGCGGGCGCGCCGCCAATTCTCCGCGCCGTTCCACCCGCCGCCAAACGCGACCGTTCTTTCAAAGCACCCGCGACCGCACGTTCCTCCACGCCCGCCAACCATTTTGTTTATTGCTTGACGCCAGCAGCTTGCGCAACCGCCCCGCGGTGACGCGCCTCTTCCGCCGAGCCTCCCAATTTTTTTTCGCCCCCCGCCCCAAGGTCTGGAGACACAACGGTCCGTTTTGCCCGCGAAACCGCCGCGCCGCCCGCTGTGAACAACCGCCCTTCTCCATGCCTTCCTCCACCTCCACCGAAACCACCGCCATCGCCGACGCCCCCGCACTCTGGGCGCGCGTCAAGGCCGACCTGAAGACCCTCTTCCCCGAGGACCTCTACGCCCTCTGGTTCGAGCCGATGACCCTCCTTGAGGCCGCCGGCGACGCCCTCGTCATCGGCGTCCCGAACGACTTCGCTGCGATCTGGATCCAGGACAACTACGCCGACCTCATCGCCCAACGCCTGCTCCTGCAAACCGGCCTCCCCCTCAAGCCGAGGATCCGCAAAAACCCCGGAGCCGCCGCCCCCCGCCCCGCCGTCGCGGAGACGCCCGCGCGCGTCGCCGCGGAGACAAGCCGCCGCCGCGCCGCCCCCGCGAACGCCCCCGCGAGCCCGGTCGCCGGCCTGAACTCGCGGAACACCTTCGCCAACTACATCGTCGGCTCGAACAACCGCCTCGCGCACGCGGCGGCGCTCGCGGTCGCGCAAGCCCCCGGACAGGCCTACAACCCCCTCTTCATCTACGGCAACACCGGCCTCGGCAAAACCCACCTGATGCACGCCATCGGCCACGCCGTCTGCCAAACCGCCCCCGAACGCCGCGTCGCCTGCGTGACGGCGGAGAAATTCACCAACGACTACGTCCAGGCCATCCGCGAAAACACCTTCGCGAAATTCCGCCAGCACTACCGGAAAATGGACGTGCTCATCCTCGACGACATCCAGTTCCTCGGCGGCAAGGAAGGCGTGCAGGAGGAGTTTTTCCACACCTTCAACGACCTCCACACCCACGGAAAACAAATCGTGCTCTCCAGCGACCGCCGCGCCGCCGACATCCAACGCCTCGAGGAACGCCTCGTCACGCGCCTGCAATGGGGCCTCGTCACGGACATCCAGACGCCGGACTACGAGACGCGCCTGGCGATCCTCAACGCGAAGGCGAAAACCCTCCGCTACGAACTGCCCGGCGACATCGCCGAGCTGATGGCGCGGCACATCACGCAAAACATCCGCGCCCTCGAAGGCGCGCTCCTGAAAGTCGCCAGCCACGCGACCCTGACGGGCGGGAAGCTGGACGCCGAAGGCGCCGCCGCCCTGCTCGGCGACGCGCTGCGGGACAGCGCGCGGGAGGCGGTGACGCCGGAGGCGATACAGCAGCTTGTCGCGGAGCATTACCGCATCAGCCTCGCGGACATGGTCGGGAAGAAACGCCCGCAAGGGATCGTGTTTCCGAGGCAGGTGGCGATGTGGCTGTGCCGCCGTCACACGCGACACAGTTTGCAGGAAATCGGGGCGTTTTTCGGGAAACGGGATCACGGCACGGTGATCCACGCGATCAAGACGGTGGACAACATCGCCGCGCAGGACCCCGCGACGCGCGGCGCCCTCGACCTCCTCAACCAAAAACTCTCCCGCTGAAACACCCCCAAAACCCCACCACGGATTTCACGGATTTGCACGAATTACACGGATAAAACTCTTTGATATTTAACTAATAATAAACATAAATCCAAACCTCCCCTCCCCTTTTTTCCCAACCACCGCCCGCCATGTCCCTCACACCCGAACAAAACCGACAAGTCGCCGCCTGGGTCGAGGCCGGCGACAGCCTCTCCGCCGTCCAGAAAAAGCTCCTCGAACACTTTCAGGTTTCCATGACCTACATGGACGTCCGCTTCCTCGTGGACGACCTTCAGCTCCAGCTCAAGGACCCGCCCGCGAAAAAGACGGACGCCGCGCTCCAGCCCGGCGCGCCCGCCGCCCCGCGCCCGGACGGGGACATTGACGAGGACGACACGCTCCCCGCCGACGACGCCGCCGGGGACGCCGCGGACGCCGCGCCGCCGCCCGCCGGGGAGGTTGTCGTGCAGGTTGACGACGTGACGCTCGACCCGACGGCCATCGCCAGCGGCAGCGTGTGCTTCAGCGACAACGTCACGGGCAAATGGATCATAGACCAGCAGGGGCGGCCCGCGCTGACGGACACCAGCCGTCCCGGCTACCGGCCCTCGCAGGCGGACGCGCAGGATTTCATGCGGAAACTCGCCGCCGCGCTCCGTCAAAAGGGCCTCATGTAGGCGCCGGGGGCGTCACGCGAGGAAGTCGAGGAGGGGCTGGGGCCAGAGGCCGAGGGCGACGAGCAGGAGGACGACAATGGCGAGCGAGAGCCTTACGAGGAAGGGGACGCGGACGGGGGCGTCGTTGCCGGCGGCGGGGAGGGTGACGACGGCGTGTTTGAGGATGAGCAGGTAATAGTAGAGGGCGACGGCGCTCATCGCGATGGCGAGGAGGGACAACCTGCCGGCGGGGGCGGCGAGGGCGTCAACGGAGAGGGCGGCGGCAAAGACGTAGAATTTGCCGAAGAAGCCGGCGAGCGGGGGGATGCCGGCGAGCGAGAGGATGAAGACGAAGAGGCAGGCGGCGAGGAAGGGGGAGCGGCGGCGGAGACCGTCGAGGTCGCGGAGGTTTTGGGCGGGGGCGCCCTTGCGTTCGAGGGCGGCGAGGACGCCGAAGGCACCGGCGGTGGCGATGCCGTAGGTCAGGGCGTAGTAATAAAGCGGGGCGGCGCCGGCGGAGCCGAGGATGGAGACGGCGAGGAGGAGGACGCCGGCGTGACCGATGGCCGAGTAGGCGAGGATGCGGCGGACGTTGCGCTGGGCGAGCGCGGCGATGTTGCCCAGCAGAAGCGAGGCGCCGGAGAGGAGCGCGGCGGCGGGGAGCCAGGCGGCGCCGCCGGGGGCGGGCGCGGTGAAATCGGGCCAGAGGAGGCGGGCGAAGAAGACGAAGCCGGCGAGCTTGGAGGCGGAGGCGATGAGCGCGGCGGCGGGGGCGGGCGCGCCCTGGTAGGCGTCGGGCGCCCAGAGGTGGAAGGGCGCGGCGGCGGCCTTGAAGCCGAAGGCGACGAGCACCATCACGAGCGCGACGGTGGCGAGGGGCGCGGGCGGGTTTTGCGAGAGGGCGGCGGCGATGTCCGGGACGCCGAGCGAGCCGGAAATCCCGTAAAGCAGGCTGAAGCCGAAGAGGAGGAACGCGGAGGAGACGGCGCCGGCGAAAAAGTATTTGAGGCCGGCCTCGGAGGACTCCGGCGTCTGTTTCTCGATGCCGGCGAGGATGTAGAGGGAGAGGCTGGCCAGCTCGAGGGAGAGGAAGGCCGCGAGGAGGTTCGCCGCCGCGCCCATGAGGGTGAGGCCGCACGCGGCCATGAGGACGATGGCGACGAACTCGGCGGGGTGGCGTTGCGGGCGCGCGCCCGTGAGCGCGCCGAGGGCGAGCAGGGTCAGGAGGAGAACGCCGGCGCGGGCGGCGAGCGCGAGGGCGTCAACGCGGAAGGCGCCGCCGAAGACGGGGCCGGCGAGGGGGGCGTTGGCCATGACGACGGCGGCTCCGGCGCAGAGGACGGCGAGGGCGCCGCCGAGGGCGGCGAGGGTCTGCCGCGCGGGCAGCGAGACGATTTTGCCGAAGGTGAGGTCCATCGTGACGACCACAAGCGCGCCGACGAGGAGGATGATTTCCGGGAGGAAAAACTGGAAAAGCTGGGAATACTGGGACGGGTCCATTGACGGGTTCTGGTTGCGGATTTCGCGGGGGAGGGAAGCGAAAGGCGGGAGGATGAACAGGGTTTTTTTGGAGGGCGGCGGCGGCTTGTCGCGCGGCGCGGAGGGGCGGCGGTCTCATGACGGCAACCCCCGCCGGAGGCGTCGCCCGGAGGGGGTTGGGGGAGCCGGGGGCGGCGTCACCGCGCTCCGCTCACTTATTGTCGTCCAGGCGGGTGCGCGGCTCGCTGCCGCTGGGGGTCGTCACCGTCGGGGACTGGAAGATGGTGTTGGGCTGGACGCTTTTGAGGGCCTGTTTTTTCAGGCTGCCGCCGGGGCTGACGAGGTTGGCGGTGACGAAGACGAGGAGGTTGCGTTTCTGGGAGGTTTCGCCCTTGGACTGGAAGGCGCGCCCGATGAAGGGGATGTCGCCGAGGATCGGCACCTTGTCGTGGACTTTTTTGACCTCCTCGCGGGTGAGGCCGCCCATGACGAGGGTGGCGCCGTCCCAGACGGTGACCTTGGTGGAGACCTCGCGGACGGAGAAGATGGGCTGGAAGACGCCGGAGGGGACGGTGACGGTCGTGCCGCCGGAGATGGCGACGCTCTGGCCGCCGTATTCGACGAAGCCCTCGAACTCGGTGACCTTGGGGCTGAGGTCGAGGCTGATGCTGTAGTCGTCCTCCTCGACGGTTGGGGTGACCTTCAGTTCGACGCCGATGTTGCGGACGGTGAAGTCCTGCGGGGTGCCGGCGGTGATGGTGACGCCGGCGGAGGAGCCGTTGCCGGAGCTGGAGGAGGTGCCGACCTCGCTTCGGATTTCGCCGTAGGACTGCGGGTAGCGGAGTTCCTGGGCGACGACGATGTTGGCGGGGTTGCCGGAGAGGACGGTGACCTTGGGGGCGCTCATGAGGTCAACGCCCTGTTTTTGGGAGAGGGCGCGGATCTGGGCGTCCACGCCGAAATTGCCAATGGAGGAGACGATGCCGACCATCGTGCCGATGCCGTCGCCGAGCGAGACGATGCCGGGGATTGTGGGCATGCCGGACTGGATGGAGAGGGAGGAGCCGCCGGGGGTGACAATTTGTCCGCCGGGGCTGTCGTTGCCGGCGGTGGATTTGAATGCGTCGGAGATGGACTGGCCGGAGGTGCTGATGCTGGTGCGGGTGCCGTTAACGGCCCACTTCACGCCCAGCTCGTCGAGGACGCCCTCCTGGACGTCCATGAACTTGGCCTCGATCTCGACCTGGCGGACGTCGTTGTAGCGGTTGAGGATGTTGCGGATGCGTTCGAGGTTGCGCGGGGTCTGGGTGACGATGATGGCGGAGCCGTCATAGACGAGGGAGGTGCCCTCGCC
>JAISTY010000103.1 GCA_031272375.1 Opitutaceae bacterium
CGACAAGTTGCCGCGTTCCGAAGCCGGCGCGGGGGCGGGTTGCGGGGCGGGGGTTTTGATGTAGCCGATGAAGGGTTGGGCGAGGCTGACGCGGGTCCATTTGCCGAGGAGGTCGGTGACTTCGGAACGGTCGGCGGGTTCGGCGAAGGCGAGGACGGGGGCGTCGGCGCGGGGTTCCATCCGGTAGGCGGCGCCGGGGCGGATTTCGTTGTTTTTCATGAAGTCGGCGCCGGTGACATAGACGGAGTGGGGGCCGGGGAGGAGGACGGCGGTCCAGCCGTCGGGGGAGGGGGTGTCGCGGGCGGTGTTTTCGGGGAGAAGGGTGTCGAGGGAGGCGATGACGGGCGCGCCGTCGTCGGGTTGCGTGCGGACGGCGAGGGCGGCGGGCGAGACGGAGGCGGCGAGGAGGGCGAGGGCGGCGAGGAGCGGTGTCTTGGTTGTCATGGCGCGAGGAGGTGCGGGCGGCAGGTTGCCGCCGGGCATCGGGAAATCAAACGCGATTACGGGCGTGGGCGAAATTTCCGGAGCGGGTTTGGCGTTGCGCGGGGCGCGGGGGAGGGCAGGGTGGCGGCACCATGATTGACCTTGTCAAAAAAACGTTGCTCGCGGGTGTCGGCGCCGCGGTGGTTTCAAAGGAGAAGCTTGAGGAGGCGCTGGGGGACTTCGTGAGGCAGGGGAAGTTGTCCGCCGCCGACGCGAAGATTGTGGCGGGGAAGCTGGCGGAGCAGGGGAGGGCGGAGTTCGAGGCCGCCAGCCGCGGGCTTTCGGAGAGGATAAAGGAATACACGGCGCGCTCGGACGCGGAGCTGGCGTCGAAGGTGGCGGCGCTGGAGGCGCGGGTGGGGGCGTTGGAGGCGCGGCTGGCGGAGGAGCAGGGGAGGAGTTCGGAGCCGTGACGTGAAGCCGCTGGGTTTTTATCACAACGCCGTCCGCGTTAAGGAGGTTTTCGCGGTGCTGGCGCGGCAGGGTTTCGCCGGGCTGCTGGGGCAGATAGACCCGAAGGGGCGGTGGTGGAGCCGGTGGGTGCCGCGGACGGCGGCGCGGCGGACGTTGTGGGAGCGGGTGCGGCTGTCGCTGGAGGAGCTGGGGCCGACGTTCGTGAAGATGGGGCAGTTGATGGGGTCGAGGCCGGACATGCTGCCGCACGGGTTGATACTGGAGTTGCGGAAGCTGCAGAACGCGGTGAGCCCGCTGCCGTTCTCGGAGATGCGTCCGGTGTTGGAGGGGGAGCTGGGCGCGGGGGTGGCGGAGGTGTTCGGGAGTTTTGACGAGACCTGCGTGGCGAGCGCGTCGCTGGCGCAGGTGTATTTCGCGACGCTGAAGGACGGGCGGGAGGTGGCGGTGAAGGTGCAGCGGCCGCAGGTGCAGCGGCAGGTGCAGACGGATCTGGAGCTGCTGGCGTGGCTGGCGGGGCAGGTGCACCAGCGGGTGCCGCTGCTGCGGCCCTACGATTTGCCGGGCGTGGCGGCGGAGGTGCGGGAGGGGATGCTGCGCGAGCTGGATTACGAGCACGAGGCGAGGAACCAGCGTTATTTCAACACGCTGAACCCGCATCCCGAAAAGGTGTTCGCGCCGGAGGTGTTCGGCGGCTTGTCGGGGCGGCGCGTGCTGGTGATGGAGCGCGTCCGGGGGCGAGTGGTGGCCGACAGCGTTTTTTCGCCGGAGGAAGGGCGGCGGCTGGCGGCGGCGGGTGCGTCGTCGCTGGTGCACCAGATATTGATAACGGGGTTTTTCCACGCGGATCCGCACGAGGGCAACGTGGTCGTGATGGACGACGGGCGGATTTGTTTTCTCGACTGGGGGATGGCGGGGAACCTGACGCGGCGAATGCGGCACGGGCTGGCCGATTTGCTGCTGGCGGCGGTGAACCAGGATCCCGAGCGCGTCGTGCAGGTGGCGATGGATCTGGGCGGGACGGGGCGGGCGGACGCGCGGGCGATGGAGCGGGATGTGACACTGGCGTTGCGGGAGCATTTCAACACGGCGATCGGGCACATGGAAATCGGGCGGGCGATGCTGAAGCTGCTGTTCATTTTCGGGCGGAACGGAGTGCCGCTGTCGCGGGATTACTCCTTGGTGGCCAAGGCGGTGCTGGCGATCGAGGAAACGGCGTGGAAGCTCGACCCGACCTTTGATTTGAAGGACGACGTGCGCCCGGTTCTCCTGCAATTGCAACGGGAGCGGACGGGGCCGCTGGCGCTGGCGCGGGAAGGGCGCGCGGTGGCGCGGTCGTTTTTGGGGACGTTGAGGGAGTTGCCGGGGGAGATTTCCCAGATCGTCCGGCGCGTCCAGCAGGACGATTTGACGATCAAGTTCGAGCACAAGGGGCTGGAGGAGCTTGACGACGCCGTTTCGCGGGCGAGCAGCCGCATCACGCTTGGGGTGATCATCGCGGCGCTGATTGTAAGTTCCTCGCTGATCATCACGACGCATGTGGAGCCGTTTTTGCTGGGGTATCCGGCGTTGGGGATCATCGGGTATGTTTTGTCGGCGCTGCTGGGGCTTTATGTGATTTGGGACATTGTGCGGCACGGGCGGCACCGGTGAGGGCGGGCGGCGTTTCCGCGCGGGGACACGAAGGCTTTTCGTCCCACACGAAGCCAAACCAAGGCGGACCAAAATTTTTTTAACCACGGATTTCGCGGAATAAAACGGATTACACGGATTTCCAATCCTTTTATTGTAATATGGTTCCATCCGTGAAATCCGTGAAAATCCGTGCCATCCGTGGTGGTTTGGAAAGGGTTGAACACGGCGTTGGGGAAAGGTTGCCGAAGGCGGGGCGGATTTCTTTCTGGCGCGGGGACGGCGGGTTGGGGAAGGTCGGCGCATGGACGCCGCCGACACCAAGAATTCCAACCGCATCCTTGCCGGCTTGGTGGTCGGGATTGCCGCCGGCGGAGTGACGCTCGCGGTCGGGACGGCGTGGCCGGGGGTGCTGGCGGGCGCGCGAAAAGTCTCCGAGGCCGTGCTGGATCCGTTCGGGCAGGTGTTTTTGCGGCTGCTGTTTTTCGTGGTCATCCCGCTGGTGTTCGCGTCGCTGGCGTCGGGTGTCGCGCAGATTGGCCGGCTGGAGCGGCTCGGGCCGCTGGCGGCGCGGACGTTCGGGGTGTTTCTCGCCAACATGGTCGTGGCGGCGGCGCTGGGGCTGTTGCTGATGAATGCGCTGAATCCGGGCGGGTTGCTGCCGGACGGGGCGAAGGCGCTGTTGTTGCGGGAGCACGGCGG
>JAISTY010000120.1 GCA_031272375.1 Opitutaceae bacterium
GATCCGCGGCGGTGTTGGAGGCGTTCACGCAAAGCATGTAGTCGCCCGGCCCGCGCATGTGGACCAGCAGGTCGTCGAGCACGCCGCCGTTGTCCCCGCACATCGGCGAATACAGCACGCGGCCGGGAACAAGCCGCGAGACGTCGTTGACCAGAAGGCGGTCAAGAAAGGCCCGCGCGCCGTCACCGGTGACGTCCACCTCGCCCATGTGGGAGACGTCGAAGAGCGCGGCGGCGGAGCGCGCCGCGCGGTGCTCCTCAAGAATGGAGCGGTATTGGACGGGCATCTCCCAGCCGGCGAAATCAACAAGTCGGGCGCCGTGGGCTTTGTGGAACTCGTAAAGAGGCGTGCGCATGGAAAGGCGGCGCAGCGTGCGCCGCGCCCCCGTCCGGGCAACGGCAATCATTCCCCGCGACAACCCGCCGTCACCAACCGCACCGCCTCCTGCGCCGCCACCAGCCCGAACGCCCCCGTGACGAACGCCGCCGCCCCAAGCCCGCCTTCGCAATCCAGCCGGAGCGGCCCGCTTCTCTCCGGCTCCGCGCGGCAGACGCCGTCCGCCCAGGGAAACGCCGGACGCTCCGCCGAGAACACGCACCGCGCCCCGAAACGCGCCCCCTCGCCCGCCGGATAGCCGTGCTCGCGCCGCAGCTTCCGCCGCACCAACCGCAGCAGCTCGTCCCCCCGCGCCTCGCCGAGATCGCCGGCGCGGATTTGCGTCGCGTCCCGCTTCCCGCCCGCGCCGCCGACCGTCACGCACCCCAGCCCGCGCCGCCCGCATTCCGCTATCAGCAGCGCCTTGTCGCCCGTCGTGTCGATCGCGTCCACCACGCAGTCAAAACCGCCGTCCAAAACCTCCCCCGCCGTCGCCTTCGAGAAAAACAACTCCAGCGCCACCGCGTCGCAACCGGGGTTGATGGCCAGCGCACGCTCCCGCAACAGCCGCGCCTTCGGTCGCCCCTCCGCCCCCGTCACCGCCGGCAGCTGCCGGTTCGTGTTCGTCACGCAGACATCATCCATGTCCACGAGCGTCAGCCCGCCGACCCCGCTCCGCGCCAGCGCCTCCGCCGCCCACGAGCCGACCCCGCCCAGCCCGACAACGCACACCCGCGCCGCCGCCAGCCGCTCCAACGCCGCCGCGCCCAGCAGCCGCCCCACGCCACCGAACCGCCGCGCGTAATCCTCCGTCACGCCGCGCCCCCCTTCCCTATCGTCACCTCCCCCGCGCGGAAAACCCGCGCCGCGCCGTCCGCGCCCTTCATCAAAAGACTCCCCTCCGCGTCAATCCCCCCGACCGTCCCCGAAAAACACTCGTTGCCGCTGACAATGCCGACGTCCCGCCCAACCAGGACGTCGTGCGCCGCCCAGTCCCTCGCGAACGCCTCGTGGTGCCGCCCCTCCACGAACTCCCCGTAGGCCTCGAAAACCCGCGCGACCAGCCCCGCCACCAATGCGTGCGCCGGCGGCGGCGCGGGCATGTTCTCCGCCAGCGAGGTCGCCCGCCCTCGCAATTCCTCCGGCCACCCGCCCGCGGGCGGACGCAGGTTCAGCCCTATCCCCGTCACAAGATCGCGGATCTGATCCGCGTCCATCCGCGCCTCCGTCAGAATGCCCGCCGCCTTTTTCCCCCCAATCAGCAGGTCGTTCGGCCATTTGACGCCGACGCGCGCGCCCGTCGCCTCCGTCAGAAACCGCGCGAGCGCCGCGCCGATCCAAAGCGTGAAGGTCTGCATCCGCGGCGCCGGCATCCGCGGGCGGAACGCGAAGCTCGCGTAAAGGTTGCGCCGCGTCCCGCTGTGCCAGGGTCGCCCGAAACGCCCCCGCCCCTTCGTCTGCCGCCCCGCGAGGATGACAAAGGGCGCCTCCCGCCCCGCGGCAAGCTGCCGCGCCGCCTCGTCGTTCGTCGAATCCACGCTCTCCAACAGCGTGAACGCCCCCGCCCCGACCCCGCGCGCCGCCAATGCGTGCCGCAACCCAAGCCGCGTCAGCCGCGCCGGCTCGCGCGCGATCCGGTAGCCGCCCGCCCGCACCGCCTCCACCGGATGCCCCGCCGCCCGCAACTTCGCCACATGGTGGAAAACCGCCACGCGCGAAACCCCCAGCCGGCTCGCCAGCCGCTCGCCGGAAACACACGCGCCGCCGGCGTCAAGCAGCGCGGCAAGGATCTCGTATTCGGTCTCGGATGACATCGGCGTCCGGGGTTGTCGGGAAAATGAAAACGCGCCGAGGAGGCCTACCCGTTGCCCGCGCCGTCCTCCGGCGCCCGCGCGCGGCCCGCGCGCCTCTCGCGAAACTTCCGCCAGCGCCACCAGATCAGCGCCGCCCCCGCGAGCGCCGCCGCGACGGTCACCCACGTTGTCAGCCCCTTCACCTTCGCCAGCGTCGCCTGCATGTCCTCCCAGTTCTCCCCGAACGTCACCCCAAGCCAGTGCCCGATGAACACGAACACCGGCGCGCTGATCAGCGCCGCCAGCCCGTCCAGCGTCAGAAACTTCCAAAAACCCGCCCGTATC
>JAISTY010000136.1 GCA_031272375.1 Opitutaceae bacterium
ATGTAGCGGCCGGGGGGGGGGGCCTGTGTGGTGTAGAAGAAGAGGGAGTGGCCGAGGGTTTTGCGGGTGGGGGTTTCGGGGGCGAGGGGTTCGTCGAACTCGGAGCGGGCCTCCTCGCCGGAGCGGGCGGCGGCGCCGGCGAGCCAGGCGAGGGTGCCGTCGCCGGTGGCGTCGAGGAAGAGGGGGGCGTTGAGGGTGTGGCGGGTGGCGGTCTGGGGGCAGAAGGCCTCGGCGGAGGCGATGCGGTCGGGGGCGGATTTGGCGCAGTCGTGGAGGGCGGTGTCGAGGAGGAGGGTGATGTTGGGTTCGGCGAGGACTTTTTCGAGGAGGAGGGTGTCGAAGAGGTGGGGGTTGCCCTCGCGGTTGCGGTGGAGGTTTTCGACGAAGATCTCGTCAACGAGGCCGCCCTCGCGCGCCCAGCGGTTGTTGTTGCCCATGTGGGAGGTGGCGCCGAGGGACCAGAGGCGGATTTCGGAGGAGCCGTTGCCGCCGAGGACGGGGCGGTCCTGGACGAGGGTGACGCGGAGACCGCGGCGGGCGGCGGCGATGGAGGCGCAGACGCCGGACAAGCCGCCGCCGATGACGGCGAGGTCGGCGTCGTGGGTGAGGTGGCGGAGGGGGCGCGTGCCGGAGACTGGCGCTTCTATGAGCATGGCTGGCGGAGGGTCGCGCGGGCGCGGGGGCGTGTCGCTGGCGGGCGCGCTTGACCGTTGAGCGGGCGGCTCACGCGGGGCGTTTGCGGTCGGGGCGGGCGACCTCGAAGAGTTCGCGGGCGCGGGTGTAGCTTTCGCCGCCGAGACGCCCGATGGCGTCCAGTTTCAGAGGGTCCACTTTTCCGTCGGGGCCGAGGATGGCGTCGGACACGTGGGCGGAGAGGATGCGCCCGATGATGATGTGGGCGCCGGAGGGGCCGTCGCCGACGGGGACGATTTGTTCGAGGCGGCACTCGAAGGCGGCGGGGGCGTCGGCGACGCGCGGCGGGCGGACGACGGCGGAGGGGGCGGGGGCGATGCCGAAGGCGTCGAACTCGCTTTCGCCGCGGGGGAGGAGGGCGGCGCAGGCGTTCATTTTTTCGGCGAGGGCGAAGGGGACGGCGTTCACGACGAACTCGCGGGTTTCGCCGATGTTGAGGACGGTGTGTTTTTTTTGGCCGTGGCGGTCGTTGACGGGGACGAAGAGGAGGGGGGGCGGGTTGGAGGTGACGCCTGTGAAGAAGGAGAACGGGGCGAGGTTGGTTTTGCCGTCGGCGGAGAGGGTGGAGACCCACGCGATCGGGCGCGGGGTGATGAGGGAGGCCATCCACGCGTAGGCGGATCGCGGTTCGATTGTGGAGAAGTCAACGGTCATGACGGGCGCATTGAAGGCGGGCGGGGGCGCGCCGCCAGCCCGAACGCGGCGGGCCGCTTTGGGCTTTCTTCCGGGGGGCGGAGCGGGTGGATTTTCGCGCATGGGCAAACATCTCCTGATAGACGGCCACAACCTCGCCTACCGCTGTTATTACGCGATCGCGGCGCTGTCGCGGTCGGACGGTTTTCCGACGAACGCGCTGCACGGCTGGGCGAAGTCGGTCCGGCGGCTGCTGGAGCAGGAGCGGCCCGTGGCGACGCGGGTGTTCTTCGACCTCGGCGGCTCGGAGGAGCGGCGGGCGCTGCACGCGGACTACAAGGCGCAGCGCAAGGAGATGCCGGAGGCGCTCGCGCGGCAGATCCCGTTTTTGAAGGAGTTGTCGCTGGCGCTCGGCTGCGGGGTAGTCGAGGAGCGCGGGGTGGAGAGCGACGACTTGCTGGCGAGCGCGGCGGTCGCGCTGGCCGGGGAGGGTGACGAGGTGAGGATCGCGAGTTCGGACAAGGATTTCGCGCAGATCGTCGGGGGGAACATCCGCATTCTGCTGCCGCCGCCGCCGGGGGGCGCGAAGGCCGGCTGGCGCGTGCTGGACGCGGCGGGGGTGGAGGAGAAATTCGGCGTTCCGCCGCGGCAGATCGCGGACTATCTGGCGCTGGTCGGCGACGCCTCGGACAACATCCCCGGCGTTCCGGGCGTCGGGCCGAAGACGGCGGCGCGGTGGCTGGCGCGGTTCCCGGACGCGGCGGCGGTGCTCGCGGGCGCGGGGGAGCTGGAGCCGGAGCGGTTGCGCGAGGTGGTCCGGGGGAGCGCGGATTTGCTGGAGCGGAACCTGAAACTCGTCCGGCTGAACCTGACGCTGGGGGCGCGCGGCGAGGCGGGGACGGCGGACGCGGCGGCGTTGGAGGCGTTTTTGGAGCGGTTCGAGTTGAGGAGCGCGCTGGCGGAAATCCGCGGGCGCCCGGCGAAACCCGAAGTCGGACCGCCGGCGCAGGGGGAGCTGTTCTGATGCGGACGGTGAACCTCATCGCGGCCTGCTCGGAGAACCGCGTGATAGGGAACGCGGGGCGCATCCCGTGGGTGTTGCGCGGGGACAACGCCTTTCTCAAGCGGCAGACCCTGGGGCAGACGGTGGTCTGCGGGCGGCGCGTCCTCGCGGAATGGCCGAGCGTGACGCGCGGGCGCGACGTGGTCGTTGTCACGCGGAATGCCGGCGCCCTGCCGGAGGGCGCGCGGGCGGCGCCGGATCTGCGGGCGGCGCTGGCGCTGGCGGAGCGGGAGGCCCTGCGCGGCGGGATCTATGTTTGCGGCGGCGGGAGGCTTTACGCGGAGGCGTTGCCGCTGGCGGACCGGCTCTTCCTGACGCTCGTGAAAGGCGTGTTCCCCGGAGACCGTTTTTTCCCGGAGTGGAGGGGTGTTTTCACGAGGGAAATCTCGCGGCGGCGTTTCCGGGAGAACGGGCTGGAGGCGGAGTTTCTGGTGCTGGAACGGTGAGGCGCGCGGCCTCACGGGTTCCGCAGGCGGTCGCACACGATCGCGGCGGCGACGGCGGCGTTCAGCGACTCGGCGCCGCCGAAGCGCGGTATCGTCACGAAGCGCGTGACGCGCCCGCGCACCTCCGGGGAGATGCCGCGCCCCTCGGAGCCGATGACGATGACGGCGTCGGCGGGCGCGCCGATGGAGCGGACGTTCTCCCCGCGCAAATCGCAGCCGATGACGGGCGGCAGGTTGTCCGCCGAGAGCGCGGCGGCGAGGGGGACGCGGAAGGCGTTGACGCGGGCGAACGACCCCATGCTGGCGTTGACGACCTTTTGCGAGAAGAGGCCGGCGCAGTCCTCCGAGAGGAGCACGCGGTCGAGGCCGAACCAGTCGGCGACGCGCAACAAGGTGCCGACGTTTCCGGGGTCCTGGATGCCGTCGAGCGCGAGGGTGAGGCCGCGGGACAAGTCGCCGTCGCGCAGGACGGGGCGGCGCATTTGGCCGGTGGCGAGGACGTCCGAGGGCGTCGGCAGGTGGCTGGCGCGGGCCATTTCGCCCGCGGAGATTTCCACGGCGGCGACGCCGGGCGGGACGGTGTTTTTTTCCAGCCAGGCGCGGGTGGCGAAGACCTCCGACAAGGCGCCGGCGGCGAGGAGCTCGGCGACGACCTTGCCGCCCTCGACGACGAAGACGCCGGCGGCCTCGCGGTTCTTTTTTTCGCGGAGGTCGCGGAGGCGGCGGATGGCGGCCTTGGAGAGCATGGCGCCAGCAAGTCCGGCGGGGGCGGCGGGGCGAGTTGTTTTTCGGGGCGCGCCGGACAAGCCGCCGCCGCATTCAACGCTCAACCGATGCCCGCGTTCGTTTTCCGTCCGCGGGCGTTTCAGTCCGCCCCTCCCAAACCCTTTTTCCCATGAGAAGAACCGCCGCCCGCCTCGTTTCCGCGCTCCTGTTGTCCGTGTCCGCCGCCTGCCTGCCGGCGGGCGACGCCCTTGTTCTGGAGGACGCCGCCGTCCGCCTCGAATGGAGGCAAACCGACGCCGGCTGGGCGCTGGACTCGCTGCGGTTCACCGCGCCCGGCGGCGACGTCATCCGCGTCCCCGGCACCTCCGCCCGGCAGACGGTTTTGTTTTCCGAAACGAAGCCCGGCGACACCCCGCGCGCCTTCTCCTTCAAGGGCGCGACGGAGAACTTCCCCGGCTCCCTTTCCGGCGTCGGCAGCGACAACCGCTGGGCGCGCGCCACCACGCCCGCCCTGCTGAACACCGCCGGCGAGGCTCGCCATTTCCTCCCGTCCGAGGCCGCGGGCGCCGGAGGCTCCGTCGTGTTCCGGCACGAGGACGACGTCGCCGGCGTCGCGACCGCCTGGCGGCTCGACCCGGAATTTCCGGGCGACGTCCTCGTGGACGTCACGCTCGTCGCGCGGAAGGCCGGCTACATCGGCCTCGCGACGCCGGAGTTGTTTTCCATCGCGCCCGGCGACCTCGCCTGGGCGATCGTTCCGGGCTATTTCAAGGGCGACCGCGTCAACGACGACATCCCGGCGTCCCTCGCCTACAACCACGGCCTGCCCGCGCTGCCCGTCATCGTTCCCGACCGTTGCGCGAGCACGCTGGCCTCGATCGCGACGCTCAAGTCCGGCGTCACGCTTTCCGTGCTCGCCCAGCCGTCGGAGCGTTTCGACCCCTGGCCCGGCGACAAGATGGCCGACCGCAAATCCCCCCGCCTCGGCCTTTCCCACATGACCCGCGACGGGCGCCTCGCCCCGACGCTCTACTGCCCCGTCCTCGGCCAGCAGAACTCCAGGGTGGCGCCCGGCGACACGCGGCGCTTCTCCTTCCGCTATTCGCTGCGCAAGGGCGACTGGTTCGACGCCGTCCGCCACGCGGCGCGCGACATCTACCGCCTGGACGATTTCCTCGCGCTGAAAAACCCCGTCCGCTCGCTCTCCGACCGGCTGCATTCGCTCCACGAATACGTTGTCTCGGACAAGACCTCCTTCTGGCACGTCGAGGACTTTGACGGCCTCAAAATCGGCGCGCAGGCCTACAACGCCGCCGTCCTCGGCGCGCGGCGCGACAAGGGCAACAAGAGCGACTACGACGCCCTCAAGAACTCCGACTACGGCGCGATGTGGATGCTCGCGACGGCCAGCGGGGATCCGCGCCTGACGCGCGACCGGCTGCCCTTTGCGCGCAACTTCAAACTCGCCCAGCAGCAGACGGCGCCGGGCTTCTTCCAAGGCGCCGCGCTCGGCCAGTATTACCTGGCGAAATCCAAGCGCTTCACCGAGGAGTGGGGCTCCTACGTCGAGCCGATCGCCATCACCTATTACACGATGCTCGACATCGGGAACATCCTGCTCTTCCAGCCCGGCGACGCCGCGCTCCGCGAACGGCTGCGCCTCGGCGCCGAGCGGCTCCTCGCCTGGCAGCACGCCGACGGCCGCTGGGAGGTCGCCGACGACCACGCCACGCAAAAACCCCTCTACGTCGAGACCCCCGACTTCCGCCCCACCTTCTACGGGCTCCTCGTCGCCCACAAGCTCCTCGGCGACCCCCGCTACCTCGCCGCCGCGAAAAAAGGCGCCGACTGGCTGGTCGAAAACGCCGTCAAACCCGCCCGCTTCCTCGGCGTCTGCGGCGACGCCCGCTTCGTCCCCGACTTCGCGACCGTCCAGCTCTCGCAGGCGTTCCTCGACCTCTTTGAGCTCACCGGCGACGCCCGCCACCGCGACGCCGCGATCGAGTGCGCCCGGCAATACCTGGCCGACATCTACACGCACCCCGTCGCGACCCGGAAGAAGAAGAAGGCCAAGGGCGTCGCCCGCGAGGACTGGGAGATCAACCAGACCGGCCTCTCCTTCGAGCACGGCGGCACGCTCGGCTCCGCCAACAGCCGCGGCCCCATCCTCCTCTCCAGCTACGCCGGCCTCTTTGTCCGCATGTCCCGCATCACCGGCGAGACGCTTTTCCGCGACCTCGCCCGCGCCGCCATGATCGGGCGCGACGCCTTCCTCAACCCCGCCACGCAGGTCGCCTCCTATTACTGGAACAACATGGACGCCGGCCCCGGCGGCTTCCCCCACCACGCCTGGTGGCAGATCGGCCTCATCACCGACTACCTTGTGTCCGAGGCCGCGCTGCGCTCCGGCGGCGCCGTTGGGTTCCCCCGCGGCTTTATCACGCCCAAGGTCGGCCCGCACGCCTGCTTCGGCTTCGCCCCCGGCAAAATCCACGGACAAGCCGCCGACCTCTCCTGGGCGAACGTCCAAACGGGCCGCGCCGACGTTGACTACCTCGCCGCCCGCTCGCCGGACAACACCCGCCGCCACCTCATCCTTCTCAACAACAGCGCCCGCCCCGTGCAGACCACGGTCGCCGCCGCCCCGTCCGGATTCGCCGGCCTGTCCGCCCCGCGCTGGACCGCCGCGACCCTGGCCGACGCCGCCGGACAAGCCGCCGCCTGCGGCGAAGAGGCCGTCCGCGACGGGAAATTCCCGGTGTCCATCCCCGCCTTCGGCATCGCCGTGCTGACGCTGGAGACGCGGTGAGCCGCGCGCGACAAGCCGCCGCCGTTTTTTTCCGCCGCCGGGAAAAAATCATTTTCACCCCGCGGCGGCGGCGGTTCACTGCGCGCCATGAACACCCTGCCGCCCGCCCGAAAAAACCTCCTTCGCGCCGCCGCCGCCGCGCTGTGCGCCCTCCTCGCCGGCTGCGCCTCCGGCCCCGGAAAAACCGCCCTCGCCCAACAAGCCGCCGCCGATTCCCTCGCCGCCTCCTCCGGCAAAACCACCCTCCGCGTCCTCTCCTACAACATCCATCACGGCGAGGGCACCGACAAACGCTACGACATCGCCCGCACCGCCGACACCATCGCCCAATACAACCCCGACATCGTCGCCGTCCAGGAAGTGGACCGCGGCACCACCCGCACCGAAGGCGACGACCAGCCCGCCCTGCTCGCCAAGCGGCTCGGCATGAAGCATGTTTTCGGCAAATGCATCCCCTACCGCGGCGGCGAATACGGGATCCTTATCCTCTCCCGCTTCCCCATCGAACGCAGCGGCATGGTGCTGCTCCCGCCCCCCGGACAAAAGGAGCAACGCGGCCTGCTCGCCGCCGACCTCAAGCTGCCGTCCGGCAAAATCATCCGCCTTGCCTGCGTGCATTTGAGCACCGTCTCCGACGGCGAACGCGCCATCCAGACCGGCAAAATCAACGACCTCCTCCTCCCCGACAAGTCGCCGACCCTGCTCGCGGGCGACTTCAACGCCCGCATCGGCAGCAACGCCATGGCCGGCATCGAGGGCGCCTGGACCAACAGCGCCGACTCCTCCTTTGGCAAAAACACCACCCCCTACCGCGCCAACGCCATTGACTTCATTTTCTTCCGCAAAAACGACCCCTTCCGCGTGGTCGAGACGCGCACCTGCCAGGTCCCGATTGTCTCCGACCACAACCCCGTCCTCTCGGTCCTCGAAATCGAATAGGAACGACGCCCCGTCCCGCCCTGTTTTTGGCGTTGCGCACGGCGTGCCGCCCGCCAGCGTGCCGCGCCACAAGGTTTGCTTATGCGAACCTTCAACCAACCCGAAAATCATATGAAAAAACAGAACTCGTTGCGGTTCAATCTCGCGCTCGTCCCGCTCCTCGCGGGTCTTCTCGCCCAGAACGCCCCCGGCTCCGGCTTCGCCATCTATGAAACGTCCGCCCGCGGCCTCGCCATGGGCAACGCCGACTCCGCCCGAGCCGCCGACGCCTCCACCCTCTACACCAACCCCGCCGCGATGACCTCCCTCAAAGGCACCCAGGTCACCTTCGGCGCCACCGCCATCATGCCCGACATGCGCGTCACAAACTACGGCACGCCCACTGGCGATCAAATCACCCCCCTCAACAACTACACCGCCGTCGCGCCGAACTTTTATGTCACCCACGCCCTCACCAACCGCCTCTCCATCGGCTTCGCGGAGTTCACCCAATACGGCCTCAAGAGCACCTTCCCCGAAAACTGGCCCGGCACGGTGAACAATTACTACACCGACATCGTCTCCTTCACCCTCAACCCCAACATCGCCTACAAACTCATCGAGAAAAACGGCCAGTCCCTCTCCCTCGCCGCCGGCCTCCAAGTCATGTATTTCGACGTCACCATCAGCAAAAGTTTCCCCTCCGCCGGCACGCCCGTTCCCTCCGCGCTCACGGATCTCACCCGCCGCATCGTCCTTGAGGGCGACAACATCGGCTACGGCTGGAACCTCGCCCTCCAATACGAACTCAACCGCAAATTCGCCATCGGCCTCACCTATCGTTCAGAGGTTAAGCAGGATCTGGACGAAGCCACCGCCGACGTCCCCGGCTACATGGTCGGCGACTACACCCCCGGCGCGCGGCACACCGGCGTTCCCGCCAGCGGCAAAATCGTCCTCCCGAAATCCGCCTCCATCGGCGCCACCTACACCCCCAACGAAAAATGGCTCGTCGCCGCCCAAGCCCTTTGGACCGGCTGGTCTTCCTTCGACGCCCTCAACATTTACATTGATGGCACCCTTTACCCCTCCGAGAAAAAGTGGAGCGACACCTGGCGTTATTCCATTGGTGTTGAACACTATTACAACGAGTTCATAACCCTGCGCGGCGGCTTTGTCTGGGACTGCGATCCTGTCCCCGCCGCCCATGCCGACTTCCTCGTCCCCTCCAACGACCGCCGCATCTACTCGCTCGGCATCGGACTGAATTTCACGCCGAACTTCCACGTGGATTTCTCCTACGCGGTCATCTTCATTGACAGCCGCACCATCGAGGCGCGCCCCGCCGATGGCATCCCCTACAAAGCCCGCATAGACAAAGGCCACGCCAACATCGTCTCCCTCTCCGCCAACTGGAAATTCTGATCCGGCGCGGGGATTTTTGGGGGGACGGGAACGCGGCGGCTTGTCGCGGCGCGGACGGCGGCTTGTCCGCGCCCGCCCTCATGAACGCGCCCGGTTCGGATACACCATGCGGTCCAATTCCTTTATTTACTTATAGGCGGCAAGCTGCCGCCGGAGGGAACGCGGGCAAGGGAAAACCCGGCGGCGCGCCGCGCGGTTCAGGGGGCGACGGCGGCGGCGTAGTCCTGGATGCCGGCGACAATCGCGGCGGCGAGCCGCTCGCGGTATTCCGGCGAGGCGATCTTCCGCGCCTCGGCAAGGTTGGTCAGAAAACCGCCCTCGACCAACACCGCCGGACAACGGGCGTTTTGAAGGA
>JAISTY010000151.1 GCA_031272375.1 Opitutaceae bacterium
GCGGAAGAGGACCTTGTCGCCGTGGTCCTGGAGAAGGATGCGGCCCTTGGGGGCGAGGCCGAAGCCGGGTGTGTTTTTGAATTTGCTGATGGCGACGAGGGCGTTGAAGGCGTCGGAGCCGCGTTTGTAGGCGACGGTGCGGACGCCGTTGAGCCAGTGTTCGACGGAGCCGTCGGGGCGGACGATGACGCGGCCGTGCTGCCAGGCATTGGGGCGTGGGATGACGGCGAGGCCTTTGACGCGGGAGAGGTCGGGGGCGATGAGGTCGTAGAGGCCGGAGAGGCGGCGGTTGCCGTCGCGGCCGAGTTTGGCGTCGGGGTGTTTTTTGTCGTCGAGGATCTGGTATTCGAGGCCGATGGCGGAGCCGCCGCCGCCGATGGAGGCGAGTTTTTCGACGACGAAATATTTGACGCCGCTGTTGGCGCCTGGGGTGAAGTTGAAGTCGAACTGGAGTTCGAAGGCGGAGAACTCGGCGTCGGTGACGATGTCGCCGGCGTTTTTGGATTCGGCGCCGCCGGAGGCGTTGATGGAGAGGACGCCGTTTTGGATGGACCAGCCGCGGTCGGGGAAGGCGGTTTTGCGGGCGCCGCGCCAGCCGTTGGAGGAGACGCCGTCCCAGAGGAGGCGCCAGCCGGCGGCCTGCTCGTCTGGGGAGAGGGAGTTGGGGACGAGGTTGCGGACGAAGACGGAGGGTTCGGCGGGGGAGGGGGAGAGGTCGGCGGTCTGGATGCGGATGTTGCGCCAGAAGGTTTTTGCGGGCTGGGCGTCCTTGGGGACGGAGTGGACCTGGAGTGCGATGAAGCCGGGGGCGGCGAGGTCGTCCACGACGCTGGCGACGGGGATGCCGTTGACCCAGGTGCGGAGGGAGTTGCCGACGGCCTCGAGGCGGAGGCGGTTCCATTGGCCGGTTTTGTAGGAGAGGGCGCCGGCGGGGTTGAGGTCGCCGGTGTAGAGCCAGCCGCGGCGAGCCTCGTCGTAGATGCCGCCGGTCCAGGCGCGGGGGGCGGGGTCAATTTCGAACTGGGGGCCGAAGACCTTGGGTTTCCCCTTATCGTCGCGGAGGGCGCTGCGGAACTGGACGCCGCCGTTTTGGGCGTTGGCGGTTTCCTGCATGACCTCGAATTCGAGGATGAAGTCGCCGTAGTCGCGTTCGGTGGCGAGGAAGCTGTTTGGGGAGCCGGTGACGGTGGTGCCGACGATGGCGCCGTCCACGACCTGGTAGGAGGCGTTGCCGGCGACCTGTTTCCAGCCGGAGAGGTCGTGGCCGTTGAAGAGAGGGACCCAGGGGCCGGCGTTGAGGGCGGCGGCGAGGGCGGCGGATGCGAGGGCGGTTTTGGTCATTGGATTTTTCATGGTGGGATGCGGGTTGATGGTTGGGAGGGAAATGCGCGGGGCGTCAGGCGGCGGCGGATTGGGAGCCAAGGATGCCGGCTTGGAGGCCGCGGAGTTCGGCGAGGCCCTTCATGCGGCCGATGAAGGCATAGCCGGGGTTGGGCGGCGGCGGCTTGTCGAGGTCGTCGGCCATGTCGCGTCCGTGGTCTGGGCGGAAGAGGAGGCGGGGGCCGCCGGCGGCGAGGCGTTGGTGTTGGAGGGCGAGGAGGCGCCGGACGATGGCGAACATGGGGACGGAGCCTTCGAGGTGGCCGCTTTCGTGGAAGGCGCCGCCGGGTTCGCGTTGGGTGCTGCGGAGGTGGGCGACGAAGACGCGGTGGGCGAGGGCGTCGAGCATTGCGGGGAGGTCGTTGTCCGGCGAGGCGCCCAGGGAGCCGGTGCAGAAGCAGACGCCGTTGGCGTCGCCGTCGTGCCAGGAGAGGATTTTGAGGAAGTCGGAGAGGTTGGAGGCGATGCGGGGGAGGCCGAGGACGGGGAAGGGCGGGTCGTCGGGGTGGATGGCGAGGCGGAGGCCGCATTCCTGGGCGACGGGGGCGACGGCCTGGAGGAAGAGGCGGAGGTGTTCGCGGAGGCCGTCCGGGGTGATGTCGCGGTAGGCGTCGATCATGCGGCGGATGTCGGGGAGGCCGAGGCCGAGGCTGCAGCCGGGGAAGACGTCAATGATGGAGCGTTCAAAGGCGGCGCGGCGGCTTTCGTTGAGGGAGGCGAGGAAGGCGCGGGCGCGGGCGAGTTGATCGGGGGTGTAGTCGCGTTCGGCGCCTGGGCGTTTGAGGAGGCCGATTTCAAAGGCGGCGAACTGGGCGGGGTCGTAGCGGAGGCAGGCGGAGCCGTCGGGGAGGCGGAAGCGCAGGTCGGTGCGGATCCAGTCGAGGACGGGCATGAAGTTGTAGATGACGAGGCGGACGCCTTGTGCGGCGAGGGCGCGGAGGGTGGCGCGGTAGTTTTCGATGTGGCGGGCGAAGGGTCCCGATCGGGTGCGGACGGCCTCGCTGACGGGGACGGATTCGACGGCGGCCCAGCGGAGGCCGGCGTTTTCGACAAGGCGCCGCCGCGCGGCGACGGCGGCTTCCGGCCAGGGGGCGCCGTAGGGGATTTCGTGGAGGGAGGTGAAGACGCTTTCGGCGCCGGACTGCCGGATGAAGGCGAGGGGGACGGGGTCCGCCGGTCCGAACCAGCGGAAGCCCTCCTCGAGAAACTGTTCTTTTTTGGGAGACATGGTGGTTGTCCGTCAGACGCCGGAGAAGGCGGAGAAGCCGCCGTCAACGGGGAGGACGACGCCGGTGACGAAGCGGGCGGCGTCGCTGATGAGGAAGTGGGCGGCGCCGTTGATTTCGGGAGGTTCGCCGAAGCGGCCGGCGGGGGTTTTGGCGACGACCTGGCGGCCGCGTTCGGAGAGGGAGCCGTCGGGGTTGGTGAGGAGGGCGCGGTTTTGGGCG
>JAISTY010000186.1 GCA_031272375.1 Opitutaceae bacterium
GGTGGGTGTTTTTTCTCGGCGCGAACCCGAAGGGAACGGGCGGGAAAGAGAATGCTTGGGAAGTGTGGGACAATCCTTTTTTCGGGAAATTTGGCGGATGTTCAAAGGCCGGGCTGGCGGGCGGGGGCGTCGGGGACGGGGAAACGTTGGAAAACAATTTCGCGATACTGTTCGGAGCGGTTTTTCGGGTCGCCGCCGCGTTCGTAGAGGCAGGCGGCCTCGTTGTCAGAGAGGGAAGCGAGGCTGGAATAGGCGGAGAAGCCGGCGTGGAGAAGGAGGGAGCGGGGCCAGGTCGCGCCGTCGTCCCAACTAAAGCGGACGGTCATTTTTTCGCGGGCGGTTTTGCTGGCGGGGTTGGAGAAGAGGAGGAGGCCGGGTTGGCCGTTTCGCGGCCAGCTGTGGCGGATGAGGGCGGCCTGGCAGACGGGTTCGGGGAGGTTGTTGTCGGCGATGATGGCGGACCAGGTTTCGCCGCCGTCGGCGCTGGTGGCGGTGCCGCGGAGTTTTTGGGCGGCTTGCGGGGTTTCCATGAGGTATTGTTTGTCGCGGCTGCGGCGCATGTTCATCAACAAGCCGCCGTCGGGGGATGCGATTTCGGCGAGCTGGCACTCATTGGCGGCGGGGCGGATGGAGGCGCCGAGGCGCCAGGTTTTGCCGTGGTCGTCGGAATAGATGGCGTGGGAGGCGCTGCGGCGGGTGGAGTCCGCGGTTGTTTCGGAGTGGTCGCAGGGGATTACCAAGCGCCCTTTGCGGGGGCCGCGCTTGAGTTGGACGCCGACGCCCGGTCCGGTGGCATACCAGCCCCAGGCGGGATCCTTCGTCGTGGCGGTGATGTTGACGGGGGCGGTCCAGGTTTTGCCGTGGTCGTCGGAGCGCGCGACCCAGACGGTGCGGGTGCCGGCGGCGGTTTGGGCGATGATGTCGCGCTCGCGGTCAGCGCCTTGGTTGTGGGTGAGGAGGAGCCAGAGGACGCCGGTGGTCTCGTCGAGGACGGGACAGGGGTTGCCGCAGGTGTTGGCGGCGTCGTCCCAGACGGTTTGGGCGGCGCCCCAGGACAAGCCGCCGTCGGTGGAGCGTTTCTGGACGAGGTCAATGTCGCCGGCGTCACCGAGTCCGTCGCGCCGTGCCTCGGCGAAGGCGAGGAGGTCGCCGTTGGCGGTGCGGATGACAACGGGGATTCGGTAGCCGGCATAGCCGTTTTCACCGGCGGCGAAGACGGTGACGGCGGGCGGGAGGGCCGGGGCGGGTTGTCCGGCGTTGAGCGCGGGGACGGGCGACAAAAGGGCCGCGAGGACGGCGAGGGCGGGAATTTTCTTCATGCGACGGGAACGGGCGAGGACCGGGTTGAGGGAGTCCGGGAAAAACGGGCGGAAATCCGGCAGGCGTCCGCGCCGCTGTCCATGTTTCCCCTTGGTTCCTTTTGGAAACCGCGCGGCGCGGGGAGCGGACGCGCCCGGTGGCGTTTCCCCTCACAGGAGTTTGAGGAGCACCTTGGAGTTGCGTCCGGTTTCGTCGAGCTGCCGGCGGCGGGAAGGCGGGAGGATGTCCGGCGTCGTTTCCGCGAAGTTCATGACCGAGGTGAAAAAGGTGGGGCTTTGGGTGCTGAGCGCGACGAGGCGTTTGGCGCCGGCCTCGCGGGCCTTGTGGATCGCGTAATCCACCATTTTGCGCCCGATGCCGCGGTTCTGGTGGTAGGGTTGCACGTAAAGGGAGCCGATTTCGCGAAGGGTCGGATCCTCCTCGAACGGCGTCAGCGCGGCGCAGGCGATGACGGTGTCGTCGGTCTCGAAGAGGTAATAGCGGTCTATGTTTTTCTCGATGGCCTGGAGGGTGCGGTGGAGGAGTTCCTCGCGGCGGACGCTGCCGCGGGTGAGGTTGTGGATGAGGCGGGCGTCGGCCTTGGTGGCCCTGCGGATCTGCTGGTAGTCGCTGGCGTAAATCATGGTGCCGACGCCCTCGGTGGAGAAAACCTCGTTGAGGAGGCCGTCGTGGGCGCGCCCGTCAACGATGTGGACGCGCGGGGTGCCGGTCTCGATGGCGCGGAGGGCGTGGGTGATTTTGGTGAGGAGGGGCGCGGGGATTTTGGAGGGGGAGCCGGCAAGGAGGCCGCGGAGGGTCTCGACGGAGATGTCGCGCTGGATTTTGCCGTCAATTTCAAGACCGGGGCGCGGGGTGAGGTAGATGATTTTCGAGGCGCCGAGGGCCTCGGCAAGCTCCGCGGCGAGAAGGTCGGAGTTGATGCGCAGGGGGGCGCCGTCGGGGGAGTAGCCGAGAGGCTGGATGACGGGGATGATGGCGGCGGAGAGAAGTTGGTTGAGGAAGTCGCGGTCAATGCGATCCACCCTGCCGGTGTGGAGCTGGTCGGTCCCGCGGATGACGCCGGTTGGGTGCGCGGAGACGGCGTTGGTGATGGCGCATTTGAGGCCGTTGCGGGTGAGACCGCCAAGAATGTCCTGCGAGACTTGCGCGGCCGCCTCGATCGCGAGGGCGAGCGTGGGGGCGTCGGTGACGCCGGAGCCGTCGCTGTCGGAGGGGGTGACGGAACGGTGTTGCGCGAGGGCGGCGAGCTGCCAGGCGATGCCGTGGACGATGACAAGGCGGATGCCGAGGGAGCGGAGGACGGCGGCGTCCACGAGGAGGTTGGGGAAGTTGTCGTCGGCGACAACGAAGCCGTCGAGGGCAAGGACGAAGGTCTGGTTTTGGAAACGCGGGACGTATTTGAGGATGCCCCGGAGATCGGCGGGCTTGATGCCGGGCGTGGTGTCGGGCGTGTTCATGTCAGGGAGGTGTCGGCGCGGAGACTGAAAAGAAGGGCTCGGGACGGCGGGTTGTCCGGGGAATGCCGCCGCGCCCGCCACGCGGGAGCTGCCGCGGGCGGCGGGTCATTTGCCCTGTTCGGCGAACTTGGGGACGAGGTATTCGGCGCAGCCGTCGAGCGTGGCGAGCTTCAGGTAATCGGCCTCCGGAACCTCGATGTTGTGGCGTTTGCGCAGCTCCATGACGATGTCGAGGAAGTCCATGGAGTCCAATTGCATCTGGTCGCGGAGACGGACGTCGGGCTTGAGGTTGGAAATGTCCTCGTCGGGCGCGATGTCGGCGATGATGTCGAGGACGAGTTTTTTGCATTCGTCGTTGGTCATGGGGCGGCGGACGGTGGGGATTTTCCGGCGGCGGGCAAGCGGCGATTGCGCGGCATTGCGCGGCCCGAAAAATGGCCCGCCGGATCCTGTTTTTTGGCTCGCGCCCGTCAGCGGGCGACCCAGTTTGCGCGATGTCCGCTTCTTCACTCCCTTCTTTCCAATCCAGCCCTCCAAACTCCCCCTCCCCATGAACCCTGACACCGAGGCCACGACTTGGCATCCGCATGCGGTTGCGGAAATGCAGGGGCTTTACGCCCCTTTCTCCTTTTCCGAGGCGCTGCTCCAGAAAATCTGGATGCGGCGCGAGTTCAACATGGCGGGCGCGGCGACACGCGACGGGCGGCGGCTTGCCGTGCTCAACACGGGACGCTGGAACCGCCTCGGCGGTCCGGATTTCAGGGACGCCCGCCTGATGCTTGGCGAAACCGAGGTGTCGGGGGACGTCGAGGTGCACCTGCACGAAAAAGACTGGGACGCCCACGGGCACGCAAGCGATCCGGCCTACAACAACGTCGTCCTGCACGTGGTGCTGTTCGAACCGCGACGCGCATGGACGCCCGGCGCGGGCGGGCGGGACATCCCGGTTCTCGTCCTCCTGCCGCTGTTGCATCACGGGCTGGAGGAATACGCGTCCGAGGACGCGATAGAGACGCTGGCGCAACAGGAGACGCCGGGGCCGGAACACGATCGCTTCCGCGGGCTGGGCAACGAGCGCGTCCTGTCGGAGCTGCACCGCCACGCGGAGCGGCGCTGGCGCCACAAGGTTCACTTCGCGAAGGAACGGATACGGCGCCTGGGCTGGGACGAGGCGTGCCATTTCACCGCGTTGGAAATCCTGGGCTACAGCCGGAACCGCGCGCCCATGCTGGCCGTCGCCGCCGCCCATCCCCTGCGGAAATGGACGTCGGCGGAGGGGGGCATTGACGTTGACGCGCTCTACGGGGAGCAGGACGGGCACTGGTCGCTGCACGGTCTGCGCCCGTTGAACCATCCGCGCCTGCGCCTGAAGCAATACGCGGACGCGACGGCGGCCTGCCCGGATTGGACGGGACGCTGGAGGGAACTGGCGGACAACCTGCCGGAGGGGCGGAGCGGCGTCGGCGGCACGCGCGCCTACCGGCACCTGAACGAGGTCGCGGGCATCCGCGAGCGGATCTGCCACCGCGTGAGCAACCGGATTCTGGGCGGAACGCGGCTGGACACGCTTGTTTGCGACGGGTTGCTGCCATTGCTCTCGGCGGAGACGGGGAGGGATTTTCAGGAGTTGTGGTGGCACTGGTTCCTTGGGGACGTGCCCGCCGCGCACGCGGATTTGCTGGAGGAGTTGAGGAAACAAAATCCGTCGCTCGTGGCGTGTCACGGCCTGGCGCAGGGAATGCTGGGGCTGTTCCTGTCATGGGAGCAGGAAAAGAAATAGCCCGCATGGGCGACTTTTCCGGCGGCAGGTTGGGGAACTTGTCTTCAATCGCGCCGAGGACATCGGCGGCGGGGTTGGAGAAACGCTGGCGCAGCCAGCGCAACACCCGCTTTGACTTGGGCGGGGAGCGGTAGGCGGGGATGAGGTCGGGATCCGGCGCGGTGGGATTGGGAGGCGGCG
>JAISTY010000067.1 GCA_031272375.1 Opitutaceae bacterium
CCTTGGCGGAGAAGGTTTTGACGGCGGCGAGGGTGTCGCGGATTTCGGCGGCGATTTCGGGCGTCGGTGCGAGTTGGGGGGCGCGGAGCCAGTAGTGGCCGACCCTGCGGCCCTCGTCGGGGTTGGCGATGGCGCCCTTTTCGAGGGCGCTCATGGCGGCGAAGGCGGCGTCGAATTTGGGCGCGAGGGCGTCGAGGGCGGCGTTGTCGAGAGCCATGCGGCTGAGGTCGAGCGAGAGGCCGGGGAAGACGAAGTTGAGTTGCGTGAAACGGTTCCAGTTGGCGGAGGACATGGCGGCGGAGGGTGGGAAACGGGGCGGTTGACGGGAAGGTGAAAATCGCGCGGGCGCGGGCCGCCGCTCAACGGGAGCCGAACAGGGCCGTTCCGACGCGGACGAGCGTGCTTCCCTCGGCGACGGCCTCGTCCAGGTCGCCGCTCATGCCCATTGAGAGGACCGGGAGGGCGGCGCCGAAATCCCGCGCCAGCCGGTCGCGGATTTCGCGGAGGTTGGCGAAACAGCGTCGGGCGGCGGCGTTTCCGCCGTCGAGCGGCGCGAGGGTCATCAGGCCCTCCACGCGGAGGTGGGCGCAGGCCAGCGCCTGTTCGAGCAACGCCGGGGCCGCCTCCGGCTCCGCGCCGAAGTTGGCCGGATCGCGCCCCGCGTTCACCTGCAGCAGCACGGGCAGCGTTTTGCCGAGGGCGGCGGACGCCTTGTCCAGCTCGCGGAGCAGTTTGGCGCCGTCCACGCTTTGCACGCGGTCGAAGCGGGCCGCCGCGAGGCGCGCCTTGTTGGACTGCAAATGCCCTATCAGCTCCCAGCGAAGGGGCTGGGCGGCGGCGTCCGCCTCGAACTCCGCGCGTTTCGCGGCGGCCTCCTGGACGCGGTTTTCCCCCACGGCGTGAAAGCCGAGCCGAGCCGCGAACGCCGCCGCCGCCGCCGGGTGCGTCTTCGTCACCGGCAGCACCTCCACCTCCGTTGGCGCGCGCCCGGCCCTGGCGCAGACCTCGGCGACGCGCCCGCGGACGCGTCCGGCGTTTTCCCTGAAAGCCTCGAATGTGAGTTCCATCGGCGGTGTTTTCCGGGATCCGCCGCGACCGCTCAACGCCCAAAAACGCCGGCGCCCGGATTTCGCGGCGCCCCTTTGAAAAGCGCGTGGCGTGATTATACTTGCCCGCCGGAACGCCGCCCGCATTTCATCCGAAACCCAAAAGCATTATGAATATATTCAATTTCAAAATCTTCTCCGACCTCGTCGAGTCCAAGAGTTTTTCGAAGGCCGCCAAGATTAACGACATTACCCAGTCCGCCGTCAGCCAGCAGATCCAGGCGATGGAGCGCAATTTCAAGACCCTGCTTATCGATCGCACCCAGAAGCAGTTCTCGCTCACGCAGGAGGGGCAGCTTGTCTATAAAACCGCCAAGGACATCCTTCACACCTACGCCAAGCTCGAAGGCGACCTGTCCGAGTTGAAAACCATAACCTCCGGCGTCATACGTATTTCAACGATTTACTCCATAGGACTTTACGAACTTCCCGCCCTCATCCAGAACTTCCAGCAAACCTATCCGGCCGTCAACGTCCGCCTCGCCTACCGCCGCGCCGACACCATTTACAGCGAGGTCACCGAGGGCATGGTGGACTTCGGTCTCGTCGCCTACGCCGCGCCCATGCGCCAGGTGGAAATCACCCATTACCTCACCGACAATCTCGTCCTCATCATGGCGCCCGGCCACCCACTCGCGGAGGAGAAGAAGTTTTCCATCAAGATGCTCGCCGGGCAGAAGTTCATCAGCTTCGACACCGACACCCCGACGCGGAAGGCCATTGACCAGATCTTCGAGAAAAACGGCGTCTCCGTCTCGATGGCGATGGAGTTCGACAACGTGGACACCGTGAAACGCGCCGTCGAAATCTACAAGGGCCTCGCCTTCGTCCCGCACGCCACCGTCATGCAGGAGCAACGGGAGGGCACCCTGAAAATCGTCGAGATGCACGGCGACGAATACAAACGCCCCCTGTCCATCCTCAACCGCAAGGGCCGCGTCTTCACGCCGGCCATGAAGAAGTTCATGGACAGCCTCAAGACCCGCGCCTGACCGGACGCGGCGGCTTGTCCCGCCCGAACCGCTATTTCTTCCGCCATGAAAAAACACCTCCCCGCCCCCGTTCTCCTCCTCCTCGCGCTCCTGTTCGCGGGCTGCGCCAGGGCCGGCGACGGCATCCCCGATCCCCTTCCGAAACTCGGCAAAATGCCCGCGTGGACGCTCACGGACACCGACGGGCGCCCCGTCAAGTCCTCCGATTTCGCCGGCAAGGCCCTTGTCCTCGACTTCTGGGCGACTTGGTGCCCGCCCTGCCGCGCCGAGATCCCCGGCTACATTGAGCTGCGCAAAAAACACGCCCCCGACCGGCTCGCCATCATCGGCGCCTCGCTCGACGGCGACGCCGCGCTCGTCCGCAACTTCGCCCGTCTGCGCGGCATGAACTACACGGTGCTCATGGGCGACGACGCCACCCTGTCCAAGTTCGTGAAACCCGGGACGGACGTCGGCATCCCCTTCACGGTCTATGTGGATCGCGAGGGCGAGATCCGCCACGTGAAGATGGGCGCGCTGCCCCTCGCGGAGCAGGAGAAGCTCATCGCCGGCCTCCTCAAATAGGCGGATGGCGCGCGCGCCTGTTTTTCCGCTTCCCGCCGGCGTCCGCCCCGCCATTGTGCGCGCTTCCCTTCCCACCATGAAACACCTCGTCCTCGCGGCTCTCGCCGCCGTCCTGTCAACCGCCATGCTCAACGCCGCCCAGCCCTCCGTCACCGTGAAATCCTTCGGTTCCCTGCCCGACGGACGCCCGGTCCTCCTCTACACCCTCGCCAACGCCAGCGGCGCAAGGGTCTCCATCACCAACTCCGGCGGCATCGTCGCCGGCATCGTCGTCCCCGACCGCGACGGCAACCTCGCCGACGTCGTCCTCGGCTACGCCGACGTTTCCGGCTACGTCCGCGACGGCGCCACCTCCGGCACCTATTTCGGCGCGCTCATCGGGCGCTACGGCAACCGCATCGCGCGCGGACGTTTCGCGCTCGACGGCAAAACCTATTCCCTCGCCACGAACAACACCCCCGGCGGTCTCCCCTGCGCCCTCCACGGCGGAAAGGTCGGCTTCGACAAGGTGATCTGGGACGCCACCCCGCTCCTCGCCAACAACACCCCCGCCCTCCGCCTCCGCCACACCAGCCCCGACGGCGACGAGGGCTACCCCGGCAGCCTCGACGTCACCGTCACCTACACGCTCACGGAGGACAACGCCCTGCGCATTGACTACGCCGCCACCACCAGCGCCCCCACGCCGGTCAACCTCACCAACCACTCCTACTTCAACCTCGCCGGAGAGGGGAGCGGCACGATCCTCGGGCACGTCCTGACCCTCAACGCCTCCCGCTACACGCCCGTTGACAAAGGGCTGATCCCGACCGGCCAAATCGCGCCCGTCGCCGGCACGCCCTTCGACTTCACCAGGCCCGCCCCCATCGGCGCCCGCGTCAACGACCCCGCCGAGCAGCTCGTCTTCGGCGGCGGCTACGACCACAACTTCGTCCTCGACCGCCCCGCCGGCGACGGCCTCGCGAAGGCCGCGGAGGTCTATGAACCCCTTTCGGGCCGCGTGCTCGAGGTCTTCACAACGGAGCCGGGCATCCAGTTCTACTGCGGCAACTTCCTCGACGGCAAAAACACCGGCAAAAGCGGCGCCACCTACCCGAAACGCTCCGGCTTCTGCCTCGAAACGCAGCACTACCCGGACTCCCCGAACCAGCCGGCCTTCCCAAGCACGATCCTCCGTCCCGGCTCCCGCTACGCGACGACCACGCTCTACCGCTTCTCCGCGCGTTGAGCCGCCGGCGGCGCGGACGCCTTCCCTCCCGCCCGCGACCGGGCGGGGCCTTTGCCAGGGGGCACTTCCCCCCTTGACACCCCCCGCCCAATCCAAAGCCTCCCACGCCTTTCATCCGCAAACACACACCAACCGCACACACCGCACATGAAACCAACCTTCCGCCCGCATCGCAAAAAGCGCGCCCGCAAAATCGGCTTCCGCGCCCGCAACTCCACCAAGGGTGGCCGCAAGGTCCTTGCCTCGCGCCGCGCCAAGGGGCGCAAACGCCTCACCGTTGTCTGACCGCCCGCCAATGCGCTACCGCGCCGGGCAGCACATCAGGCGCCAGCCGGACATCCGGCGCGTCAGAACCCGGGGGCGCCGCCACGACTGCGGCGCCTTCGTTGTTTTGTCCGCCCCGCGCGACACCGCCGACGGAACGCCGGAAACCGCCGCCCGGAGCCTGAAAACGCCCGCCCTCCCGCGCGCCGCCTTCGTCGCCTCCAGGGTCGCCGTCGGCAACGCCGTCCTCCGCAACCGCGCCAAACGCCGCCTCCGCGAACTGTTCCGCGCCAACCAGGACATCCTGCCGCCGGACACCGACTTCCTCTTCCTCGCCCGCCGCGCCGTCCTCGACGCCCCCTTCGCCGTCCTCGCCCGGAACTTCCGCGCCGCCCTCGGAGGCGCCGCCGCCAAAACCTCCTGACTTCCCGTGCCGCATCCGAAACCAGCCGTCTTCCGCCTCCCGGCGCGCCTCCTCGCCGCCCTCGTCCGCGCCTACCAGCGGACGCTCTCGCCCGTCCTGCCCGCCCTCCTCGGCCCCGCCTGCGCCTGCCGCTTCCACCCCACCTGCTCCCATTACGCGATCGAGGCCCTCCGCGTCCACGGCGCCCTGCGCGGCACCTTGTTGACCGTTATCCGCCTCCTCAAATGCACCCCGCTCCACCCCGGCGGCTTCGATTATGTTCCCGCGAAACGCCCCCGCCCAGGCTGCCGCCGCCTCTCCGCCTGACCTCCCTTTTCACGCCACTTCAAACACCTTCTCATGGACAAAAAAAACACGCTCATAGGCATCGCCCTCCTCGCCGCCGCGCTCGGCCTCACGTTCTACAGCTCCTCCCGCGCCCCCGCGCCGCAGCCCGTCCCCTCCTACGCGCCGCCACCCTCCGCACCCGTCACCGGCGCCAACCTGGCCCCCTCGCCCGCGCAGGCCGCCCTCCCAGCCTCCTCCCCCGCCGACGCCGCCTTCGCCGCCCTCTCCGCCGACAACACCGACGAGACCCTCTCCACCCTCTCCAACGACTTCGTCACCGTCACCCTCACCGACTTCGGCGGCGCCATCCGCGATGTCGCCTTCAAAAAATATCCCGCCGCCAAGGACACCCCCGGCGTCCCCTTCGTCTTCAACAAGGCCCGCGCCGCCCCCATCCTCGCCCTCGACATCCCCGGCGCCGACCCCTCCGTCCGCCACGAACGCGTCTCCGCCTCCGCCTCCGAGGTCGTCTATCGCGCCGTCATCCGCGACGCCAACGGCGCCCCCCTCGTCGAGGTCACGCGCCGCTATTCCCTCACCACCGCCGGCGCCGACGACCCCCGCGACGGCAAAAACGACCCCTACCGCATCCGCCACGAGACCACCTTCCGCAACCTCTCCGCCCAGCCACAGCACGCCTTCCCCTCCCTCAACATCGGCACCACCGCCCTCCTCTCCACCGGCGACAGCGGCCAGTTCCTCAACATCGCCCACTTTGACGGCGACAAGCCCCGCATCATCAACCGCGGCGACCTTGAGGGCGGCGGCTTCATGACCCTCTTTGGCGCCCACAACCCGCCGAAAGCCTTCGTCGAGGCCGCCGGCTCGATCGAATGGGGCGCCGCCAAAAACCAGTTCTTCGCCGCCATCTACACCCCCGACCAGCCCGCCGCCGCCATCGTCGCCCGCCGCATCAGCCTCCCCCCGCTGGTCCCCGGCTCCCTCCAGGAAAACATCGGCATGACCGCCTCCCTCCGCCTCAACCCCGTCGCCATCCCCTCCGGCGAAAACGCCGCCGTCACCCTCGGCGGCTACCTCTACGCCGGCCCCAAGGAATACGTCCGCCTCGCCAAATTCCCCAAGGCCGAGGACAAGGTCATGGAGTTCGACTCCTCCTTCTACAACCGCGTCACGCTCTCCGGCTACATCGCCCCCGTCATGAGCATGCTCATGGTCTGGATGCACGGCTTCACCGACAACTGGGGCCTCGCCGTCGTCTGCATGACCCTCCTCCTGAAATTCATCTGCGTCCCCTTCACCCTCGCCGCCTCCCGCTCCGCCAAACGCATGCAGAAACTCCAGCCCGCCATGAAGGAGCTGCGCGAAAAATACAAGGACGCCCCCCAGAAGCTCAACCAGGCCACCATGCAGCTCTTCAAGGACAACAAGGTGAACCCACTCGGCGGCTGCCTCCCCGTCTTCATCACCATCCCCCTCTTCATCGCCTTCTTCTGGATGCTCCAGGGCACCGCCGAACTCCGCTTCCAATCCTTCCTCTGGAACCACGACCTCTCCGCCCCCGACACCGTCTTCCGCCTCTGGGGCATCCCACTCAACATCATGCCACTCCTCATGGGCGCCACCATGATCATCCAGATGCGCCTCACCCCCCAGCCTTCCGTGGACAACGCCCAGGCCAGAATCTTCAAGTGGATGCCCGTCTTCTTCACCTTCATCTGCTACAACTTCTCCGCCGCCCTCGCCCTCTACTCCACCGTCAACGGCCTCTTCACCATCGGCCAGCAGCTCGTCGTCAACAAACTCACCCGCGACGAACCCGCCAACCTCTCCCACGTCCCCGGACACGGCAAACCCGCCCGCCCCTCCAAAAAACACCGCCGCTGACCGCCCGCGGCGCCCGCCCGTGAACCCCCCCCTCCTCGCCGCCGCCCTCCTCACGCTCGCCGCCGCCGCCCAAACCGCCACGGACTTCTCCCTCAACCCCTCCGTCCCCCAGCGCTTCCCACTCGCCGGCCGCCACTGGCCCCATAACCCAGGCGACGCCTCCGTCTGCCTCTGGCCCGGCGACGCCCTCGCCGCCGTCAGCCTCACCATTGACGACAACAACGCCCCCGACCACCCGTGGTGGCTCCAACAAGCCGCCGCCCGCGACCTCCGCCTGACCTGGTTTGTCATCACCGGACGCGTCGGAACCGGCGCCAACTGGGGAACCTGGGACGCCTTCAAAAAACTCGCCGCCGCCGGCCACGAAATCGCCTCGCACACCGTCACCCACTTCCGCGCCCCCGGCGGCGCAAGCCCCGACGTCGCCTGGGAATACGAAGAGTCCAAAAAACAAATCGCCGAAAACCTCGGCGCGCCCCCGACCGCCATCGCCTACCCCGGCTCGCCCGCCTACAAACTCAACGACCCCGCCCTCGCCGCCAAATACTACCTCGCCGCCCGCGGCTTCACCGGCCGCCTCAACCCCGCCAACGCCCTCAACTACTTCGCCGTCGCCGCCTCCAACACCGCCACACTGCGCGACCCCTCCGACCCTTCCTCCGAAATCCGCCAAATCCTCGAAAAAACCGACGGCCCCGGCGCCCGCTTCTGGCGTGGCTGGCTCGTCCTCTACTCCCACGACGTCCGCAAACCCGGGCACCGGCAGAAAATCACCGCCCTCCTCGACTTCATCGAAACCCGCCGCGGCGACTTGTCCCTCCGCCCCTTCTCCGAAACCGCCCTCTACGCCCGCAACCGTGACGCCTCCGCCCTCTCCACCGCCGGACAAAACACCCCCGGCCAAATCGTCCTCCGGCTGACCCGCGCAACGGACGCCGCCGCGTTCCCCGCCGTCCCCCTGACCGTGAAAGTCCGCCTCCCCGACGGCTGGGAAACGGTGGCCGCCCGACAAGCCGCCGCCCCCGTGCCCGCGCGCCTTGTCCGCCGCGACAACCTGCCGTTCGCCCTCGTGGAAATCACCCCCGGCGCGGGCGACGTCACCCTGACCCCCTGACACGGATTAACCATTAGTGGTTAGAAAAATCCGCGGTTGGCTCGGAGCGCGGGTTTGCGAACGCCGTCACTCCACCCGCAGCACGTAGCCGCGCAGATACTCGCTCTCCGGCATCGTCGCCAGAACCGGATGGTCCGGCGGCTGGTGGCAGAACTCCAGAATGTGGACAAGCCGCCGCGCGTCCGCCGCCGCCTCCGCGACAACCTGCCGCAACTCCGCGTCGCGGACATGGTGCGAGCACGCGTAGGTCGCCAGGAGACCGCCCGGCGCGAGATGCTGCATCGCCCGCAGGTTCAGCTCGCGGTAGCCGCGCATCGCCCCCTCCAGCGCGCCCCGCGACTTCGCGAACGGCGGCGGATCGAGCACGATCAGATCCCAGCGCTCCTCCCGCCGCTCCGGCGCGTTCAGGAAATCAAAGACATTCGCCTCCAGAAACTCCGCCGCGAGGCCGTTGCGCGCCGCGTTGCCGCGCGCCGCGGCGACCGCGTCCGCCGCGCTGTCAACGCCGAGAACCGACGCCGCCCCCGCCTTCGCGCAGTGCAGCGCGAACGCCCCCTGGTTGCAGAAGGCGTCCAGCACGCGCCGCCCCGCCGCCCGCCGCGCCACCGCCGCGTGCTGCTCCCGTTGGTCGAGGTAAAACCCCGTCTTCTGCCCGTTTTGCAAATCCGGCAGATACTCGATGCCGTCAATTCCCACCACGCGCGGCTCCCAGTCGCGCCCCGAGAGCGTCGCGCCCGCCCGCGTTTCCAGCCCCTCAAGACGGCGGATGGGCGCGTCGTCGCGGAAAATGACCTCCGCCGCCCCCGCTGCCTCCGCGAGCAGACGCGCGATGAGGTCGCGCCGCCGCTCCATCGCCAGGGTCTGGATCTGCAGCACGAGCGTGTCGCCGAACCGGTCAACGACCACGCCCGGCAGCCCGTCCGCCTCCGACCACACCAACCGCCCCGTTTCCGCGCCGCCGCGCCGCGCCAGCGCGCGCCCGATCGCCCCGCGCAAAAACGCCTCGTCCAGCTCCACCCGCTCCCGCGCCAGTTTCCGCCAGCAGATCTGCGAGCGGCTGTTGTAAATCCCGCTTCCGATCCGCCGCCCCGTCCGGTCGCGGCACTCGACGACCTCCCCGTCGAACGCCGGCGGGAGGAGCGCCTCGACCTCGTTGGCGAAGACCCACGGGTGTCCGCGCGCCGCGCGCGCCTTCGCGTTGGGTTTCAGTTTCAGGCAGGCCGCCGGGGACGTCGCGGGTTCGGTGCTCATCGGAAAAAACGGCTTCGCGGGCGCGGCGGTGTTCAGCAAACGGCGGGCGCGCCGGGCGTCTGCAGCTCCGGCTTGAGGACGCCGATGCAGGGGATGTTCCGGTAGCGCTCGTCGAAATCCAGCCCGTAGCCGACGACGAATTTGTTGGGGATGGAGAAGCCGGCGAAGTCCGCCTCGATGTCCACCTCCCGCCGCTCCTTCTTGTCGAGCAGCACGCAGGTCCGCAGCGAGGCCGGGTTCATCACACGGATCATCTGCCGCACCAGCGCGAGCGTCTTGCCGGTGTCGAGGATGTCGTCAATCAGCAGCACGTGCCGCCCGGCGACGTCCAGCTGGAAGCTTTGCAACACCTTCGGGACGCCCTCGCTGCGCGTCGCGCTGCGGTAGCTCGAGATGCGGATGCAGTCCAGGCGGATGGGGTTCGGCAGCAGCCGCATGAGATCCGCCGTGAACAGGATCGCCCCGTTGATGATGGAGATGATCGTCACCTCCTCGCTGCCGTAGACCCGCGTGAGTTCCGCGGCCAGCTCCCGGACCCGCTCCCGGATTTGCTCCTCGCTTGCCAGAACCGTTTCCAACGCCGGATGAATTTTCTTCGCCATGGGTGTCAAATTTCCCCCGACGAAAACGCCCGCGCCCCCCGCGCCAAGGCGTAATTTCGCGGCGGCGTTTTTTCGCGCGCGTCAGCCTTCCAGCGCCCTTTGAACCGCCCCGAAGTCCGGCAATTCGTGCGGCGACGCCGTCTGCTCGGCGTGGCGGATGACGCCGTCCTCCCCAATCACAAAAACGGCGCGCGCCGCCGTGTCGCCGATGCCCGCGAGCATGGGGAAGAGCACGCCGTAGGCGCGCGCGGTCTCCTTGTTCAGGTCGCTCGCGAGCGTCAGCCGTATCCCGAATTTCTCCGCCCACGCCTCCTGCGCGAAGGGGCTGTCAACGCTGACGGCGATCACGTCCGCGCCGAGTTCCGCGTAGCGTTCCAACCCCGCCGTCATCGTGCACATCTCGTCCGTGCAGACGCCCGTGAAGGCCAGCGGGAAAAACAACAGCACCGTCCGCCGCCTCCCGAAGTTGTCCGAAAGCCGGACGTCCTTGAGACCGTCCGGCGTTTTGGTTTTCAGGGTGAAGTCCGGCGCTTTGGTTCCGATGGCGAGTGGCATGGCGGGTCGGGTCGAGGGTTGGGAAGGTTCGCCGACAAGCTGCCGCGCGCCGCGGTTTTGGCAAGGCCGGCGCGGGAAAAGCCGCCGCCGCCCGCCCGCGCGAACGTTTCCTTTTTGCGGGATTTCCATTGATTTGCGCGCCAAACACCCCTGTTTTCCCGCCAACCCTTCCGCCTCATGAAAAACAAATTTGAAACTGGCCGCCACTACCGGACGCGCGACGGCCGCTGCATCGCACGCGTCGTTTGCGTTGACCGCGAGGACGGCCTCGTCTCCGACCCCTTCAACGTCATCGCCCTCTACAAGGATTACTACAGCCCGAACGCCGAACGCGTCCGCGAGCTGACCGCCGCCGGCCGCGTCTCCCGCGAGGCCGAAAACGGCGACGACCTGCTCCCCGTCCCGATTGATTAAATCCGGGCAACCGCGCCGCCCTCACCCTTCGCAATTGGGCCGCGCGACGACTCCGGGGAACGGCTCGAGCGCGAAGGGCGCGTCCGGCTCCGCCAGGAGATGCCGGTCGCAGACGGCGAGCAGCTCCGCGACGGTCCGCGCGCGGCGCATCTCGTTGAGAAACCGTCCGCCGGGGTCAACGGACTGGCCGGTGAAATTGAGGAATTTCTTCACGCGGTTCGCGTGCGCGCGGTCGGGCGCGCCGTCGCGCCGCGTCAGCCCGGCCAATTGATCCACATAACGCCGCACATCCCCCAGCGTGACGACCGGCGGCGGCTTGTCCGCGAGAACGGCGCGGAGCTGCGCGAACACCCACGGGTTGCGGATGGCGTGGCGCCCCAGCATCACGCCGGCCGCCCCGGTCTCCCCAAGAACGCGCGCGGCCCCGGCCGCCGAGGTGATTTCCCCGTTGGCAAGCACAGGGCAGGGCAGCGCCCCAACCGCCCGCGCGATGAGCGCGTGATCCACCGGCCCACGGTAAAGTTGCGCGACCGTCCGCCCATGCAGACTGACGAGGTTGACGCCGCGTTTCGCAAGCAGCCCGAGCAAATCGTCGAAGCCGGCGGCGCTTTCGAAACCGACGCGGGTTTTGACGGAGAGAACGCCGGGGACGGCCTCGCGGAGCGCCGCCAGAATTTCGTCAACGCGCGGCAGGTCGCGCAACAAGCCGCCGCCGACGTTCTTGCGGAACACCTTCGGCGCCGGGCAGCCGAGGTTGAGGTCAATGCCGGCGGCGCCGCGGGCGAGCAGCGCGGTCGCCGCGCGGGCGAGCAGCGCGGGGTCGTTGCCAATGAGCTGCGCGAAAACGGGACGCCCGCCGGGGCGCGCCTCCAACGCGGGCGCCTCGAGGGTTTCCGGACGCGTCTGGCTGTGGACGCGGATGAATTCCGTGAAGAAAAAGTCCGGCGCGCCGATGTCCGCGACGAGGCCCATGAACCCCGCCGTGGTGACATCCTGCATCGGGGCGAGCGCGGTGAGCGGCTGGCCGGGGACGATGGGCGCGGGAAGGCCGGGACAAGTCGCCGTGTTCACGGGGCGGGGCGGCGGGCTACTTCCCGGACGGATCGGGGGTTGAACCGGCGTCGTCCGCGTCGCCGGAGCCGTTGTCCTCCTCATCCTTTCCGGCGGCGTGGCGGAGATGTTCGAGCAGCTCGGTGGCGTCCTCCGTCCCGTCGAGGACGGACTGGGAGACGAGTATGGGGCGGCGGCGTTTGATGGCGAGCGGCAGGGCGTCGCTGGGGCGCGCGTCCAACTCGACCCATTTCTGCCCAAGCTCGTTTTCCATCCTCACGACAACGCGGGCGAAGAAGACGCCGTTCTCGACGCGGTTGATAAGCACGTGCGCGATGTCGGCGCCGAGGCCGTCGAGAAGGCTCGCAAAGAGGTCGTGCGTGAGCGGGCGTTCCTTCTTCTCGCCGCTGATGGTCATCTGGAGCGACTTGGCGGCGGCGATGTCCATGTGGATGACAAAGGTGCGCTCCTTGTCGCCGAGGAAAACGGCGGCTCCGTTGGCGGCGGGCAGGACGGCTTTGACGCGGACGGGGATCGGTTCGTTGGGCATGATGCGGCGGGTTGTCCCCCATCCACCACAACCCTCACGCCGGCACGAGTTTTTTCTCACGCGAAGCCAAGCCAAGCCGAGCCAAAGTTTCCTTTATCCACAGATTTCGCCGATTTCCGCGGATTTACAATTCATTTAACACCAAGAGGTTTTATCCGTGAAATCCGTGCCAATCCATGCCATCCGTGGTTGGTTTGGGGATTTTTCTCACACGAAGCCAGGAAGGCACGAAGGTTTTGAACAGAAGATAAGAAGAGGAATGAAGAGGGGCGTGTCTTGCCGAGGGGCACCGCGTAAGAACAGGGTCTTCTGGTTTGCTCTTTTTATCTTCTGTTCAGAAATCCGGATACTTTGCGACCTTCGCGAAACCCTTCGCGTCCTTTGTGTGAAACAAAAAACGTCCCAAAAACCATTTCCCCAACTTTTTAGAAAACCCGCGAAAAAAATCTCTTGGCAAGCCGCCGCCGTCCCGCAGCGTGCCGTTCCTACATTGACCTATATCACCTTTCTTTTGCCGCCAACAATGTCTCCCCTCCCCGCCACAACCCACCCCGCCCCCTCTCCGATATGGAGTGCGGCGACTTGTCGCCGCTTTCGACGGGGTGACTTGGCGCCCCGTCCATCCACCAACTCCGTTCAACGCCCCTCCGCCCACTCCACATCAACCCCGCGCTCTCATTTCCGTTTTTCTGTTGCATTTCTAATTTCTAACTTCGCAACTGCGAAGCAGTTGCGTCAGCCCCCCCCCAGCTTCGTAATTCAGTTTTCCACAGCAACTTACACACTCCCTTAAACGCCCGTTGCGCGCCCTATCCGGCGCCCGGGCGTTTTTTTCGCGCCCAAAACCTCCCCCCTGCGCGGCCAAGCCGCGCCTGACCCAATTATTCATTACTCCTTATCCATTACTAATTAAAACCATGAACACCGCAATCCGCCTCCCCAAACTCGCGACCCTCCTCGCGCTCCTGTCCCTCGGCAGCTTGTCCGCCCCCGCCGCCACCTACACTTGGAATGTCACGACCGCTTACGACCAGCGCGGTTTCAAAACCGACAGCGCCGCCAACTGGCTGGTTGACGGCTCCACGGCCACCTCCGCCCCCACGGCGGACGACGACCTTGTCTTTGAAGCCTTCGCCCCCGAAGTGGAAGGCAACGCCACCTGGAACAACGTCCGAACCTGGGTGCGCTTCAACCAGCCCGGACTCTTTAACAGCATCACCTTTGGCGCGAATGCGCAGGGTTCCTTCACCATCAACAACCTCGTCACTTCCGCCAACGGCAACCTCCACTTTACCAACGGCTTCACCCTCAACAATTACAACGCCTACACCCATGTCATTTCCGGCATCAACACCTCCGGCTACGCCACCGCCTACCTCGACGGCCAGTTCAACGCCAACATCGAGCAGGGCGGCGTTGAGCTGAAAATCAACCTCGCCGACGGCACCGGCTCCGGCTCCATCGTCAAAACCGGCGCGGGCGTCCTCTCCTTCGTCTCCCAAGGCAACCTCCAGGTCGCCGCCAGCTTCAGCGGCGGCATCAGAATTGAGGAGGGCACCGTCAAGTTCACCTTCGCCAACGCCTATGCCGGCGCCGGCGCCCTCACCCTCGACGGCGGCACGCTCGAACTCGCCTCCGCCGCCGCCGCCAACTACGCCAACAACATCGCCGTCACCGCCAACTCCACCCTTACCCTCGATCGCGCGGACGCCGGCAACGGCTTCGCCGTCGGCATGGCCTCCCTCTCCATCGGCGACCAGACCCTCCACGTCGCCAAAGGCGCCAACGTCACCGGCGGCACCGCCACCCTCACCTTCAACGGCACCCCAAGCACCGTCACTGGCAACGCCGTCTTCGACATTGACGCCGGCGTCTATCTCCAGATCGGCAACAACTCCTCCAATCCCCTCACCGGCGCGGCGGGCACCGGCGTCACCAAGATCGGCGCGGGCGTCCTTCACCTCTACCAGGCCCCGGACTTCCTCGGCGACATCACCGTCAAGGCCGGCGAGTTTGTCCTCCAGGGCAACTTCGGCGCCAGCGCCAACGAGCGCGGCTGCGCGACCCTCACCCTCGACGGCGGCTTGTTCCGCACCAACACCATTGACAATGGGCGCACGCATTACGCCGACCTCGCCGTCACCGCCGCCGGCGGCGCGCTCTTTTTCGCCGACCTCACCTCCATCGGCAACACCCTCTTCCACGGCAACCTCACCATCGCCGCCGGCGCCACCCTCGCCATCAACGGCGGCAACTTCACCCGCATCGCCAACGACGTCGCCGAAAACACCGTCACCATCGGCGCGGGCGTCACCCTCGGCATCCTTGCCTCCTCCAACCAGACCGCGACCACCCGCGTTGACATCGGCAGGAGCGGCGCGACCCCCATCGCCCTTGGCGGCGACCTCTCCGTGAACGTCGGCGCCGGCGCCACGCTCAGCTTCGACAACCTCCTCGCCGCCGACTCGCCCGTCACCCTCACCAAGACCGGCGGCGGCGATCTGGTTCTCAACAACCTCAACGGCTTCACCTCCTCCGGCACCCCGATCGCCGGCACCACCTTCACCGCCAACGGCTCCATCGGCGCCATCACCGCTTCCGGCGGTGCCGTCAAAATCTACGACGGCAACCACCTCGCCGCCACCGGCGCGACCGTCACCCTCAACGACGGCGCCACGTTCACCATCGGCCTCCTCAACACCTCCGGCTTCAGGGCGCGCCTCACCACCGTCATCAACGCCGACACCACACTCTACCAAGGGCACATCTTCTCCAACGCCGGCGGCTCCTCCTATTACGGCGGCAACCTCGTCCTCAACGGCGACCTCACCGTCACCCTCGCCCGCGACGCCTCCATCACCGACGGCGCTTTCCGCTTCTGGTTCGACCAGATCACCCTCAACGGCAACACCACCTTCAACGTCAACGCCAGCACCCTCTTCAGCAATGGCGACGGGATCCTCGGCGGCGCGGGCCGTTCCCTCACCAAAACCGGCTCCGCCCTCCTCGACGTCATGAAATCCACCATCACCGGCGGCTACTTCCTCAAGGAAGGCACCCTCACCCTCCGCGCCGGCGCCGACAACAACCAGACCGTCACATTCACCCCCGACGCCGTCTCCGGCGCCATGCTCACCCTTTACAGCGCCACCACCAACCTCGGCGGCCTCGTCTCCTCCTCCTCCGATGTCATCGTCGAAAACGACTACCGCTCCAGCTACATCGCCACCAACCCGCAACCCTCCCAAATCCTCCGCGTCCTCACCCTCAACACCACCGCCGGGCAAACCTACGACTTCGCCGGCGTCATCCGCGACGGCTACAACGCCACCCAGACCGTGAACCTTGGCGGGGGCGACATCACCGGCTTCGTCCTCCCCGTCGCCCTCGTCAAAACCGGCGCGGGCACGCAAATCCTCTCCGGCGTGAACACCTATTCCGGCGCGACCACCGTCAACGCCGGCAACCTCATCGTGAACGGCTCCATTCTCAACAGCGCCGTCACCGTCAACGGCGGCTTGTTGGGCGGCAGCGGTCGCCTCGGAACCGTCACCATCGCCAACGGCGGCACCTTGTCCCCCGGCAACTCCCCCGGCACCCTGACGATTGACACCCTCACGCTCGCCGCTGGCTCCACGACGCTCATGGAAATCGGCGCGACCAGCGACCAAATCGTGGTCAACGACATCACCTTCGGCGGCACCCTTACGCTCAACTTCACCTCGACCCTGACCGGCGACCTCCTGCTCTTCAACATCGCCGGCACCCAGACCGGCGACTTTTCAACCGTGAACATCACCGGCGTTTATGGCGACGGCAGCTTGTCGAACGAAGGCGCCGGCCAATGGGACCTCGACCTTGGCGGCGGCGAGAAGCTCTCGCTGAACCTTGCGAGCGGCCTTGTGGCGATCGCGCCCATCCCCGAACCGACGGCGACCGCCGCGCTCCTCGGCGCGATGGCCGTCTTCACCCTCTGGCTGCGGAGGAGAAGGTAAGGGTTTGGGTTCACACGAAGGGCACGAAGGGTTTCTCAAAGGTCACAAAGGCTCCAAACCTTTGAACAGAAGGTAAGAAGAGCAAATCCAAAGGCTCTGTTCTTATGCGGTGACCCTGCGGCAGGACACGCACCTGAAAGATCTCACACAAAAGCAAACCAAGCCGGAGCAAAGGTTTCGCCATCCACGGATTGCCCGGATTTACACGGGTTGCACGGATAAAACCTCTTTATATTAAATGGATTGGAAATCCGTGGCAATCGGCGAAATCTGTGGATAAGAAAATCTTGGTTCGTCCTGGCCCGGCTTCGTGTGAGATAAAAACCTCTTCTGAATTAGTGGCAAATTAGTGTTCATTAGTGGTTAACAAAACACCTGTGGCCTCTGTGTCTCCGTGGGGAGTCCCTCCGTCCACTACATCAGCGAGCGGCGCGCGATGGTGAGCGCGAGGAGCACGAGCGTGATGCTCACGGCCAGACGGAGAACGGCGTCGGGGGAAACCGTATGCGTCGTGAAAAAAAGCAGCGAGCAGAGGACGGCGGCGGGGATCTTCGCGTTGTTGAAAACGGCGAGCGTGCCCGTGTTCACACGGAGGGCGCCGCGGTTCCAAAGAAAAAATCCGGCGCCGCTCGCAACCGCCCCAAGATAGACCAGCCAGATCCATTGCGAAGGCTCCGGGTGGAAACGCCCCCAGTCCGTCGTCAGCAGCGAGAAAACAAGGGTGACGCCCGCGGCGCCCGCGAGCATCCAGGCGTGGAGACCCGCGTCGGACACCCCACGGATCTTCGGGCGGATGCGCACCCAGGCGATCTGCCCGGCGGCAAAACAGAGATTGGACGCCTGCACGCAGAGGAA
>JAISTY010000166.1 GCA_031272375.1 Opitutaceae bacterium
CAAGCCGCCGTCGCGCAAGCCGCCGCGCCCGTTGCCCCGCAGACTGTCCCCGCGCCCGCCCCGCAACAACCCGCCGCCGCGCCTGTTGTCCAACAACCCGCCTCGCCCGCGCCGCAGGACGGGCAACCCCGCCCCCCCGCCGCCGGCAACAACCCGCCGCCGCGCCCGCCCGAACGCCTCATCCCCGTCTCCGGCATCCTCGACATTGACAACCGCAAAGGCGGCAACGGGAGCCTCCTCGACCCAGCCCGCAACGGACGCCACCGCCCCACGGACACCTTCATCACCAAGGACCTCATCCGCCGTTTCAAACTCCGCCAAGGCTCGCTGATCACCGGCAGAGCCTACCCGCCGGAAGGCCGCTACCCGAACCCGAAACTGAAGTTCGTTGACACCGTTGACGGCCTCCCCGTCGAGGAGCGCCGCGCCAAGCCCGAGTTCAACTCCCTCACCACACTCTCCCCCGAAAAGCACCTGAAAATGGAGCTGCGCGACGGGCGGCTCACCACGCGGGCCGTTGACCTCTTCTGCCCTGTCGGCAAAGGCACCCGCGGCCTCATCGTCGCGCCGCCGCGCACCGGCAAGACGACCCTGTTGCGCGACATGGCGCTCGGCATCCTGCAAAACAACCCAGAGGTGCACGTGATGATTCTCCTCGTGGACGAGCGCCCCGAGGAGGTGACGGACTTCCGCCGCTCCGTCCCCGCGGAGGTCTGGGCCTCCTCCAACGACGAGCGCACCGAAACCCACATCGCCGTCGCCGAGCTTTGCATCGAGCGCGCCAAGCGCCTCGTCGAGGCCGGACGCGACGTCGTCATCCTCCTCGACTCCCTCACGCGCCTCGCGCGCGCCTACAACGCCCTCAAGAACACCGGACGCACGGGCAGCGGCGGCCTCGACGTCCGCGCGCTCGAAAAACCGCGGCAGCTTTTCGCGGCGGCGCGCAACACGGAAGACGGCGGCAGCCTGACCATCGTCGCCAGCATCCTCGTCGAAACCGGCTCGCGCATGGACGACATCATTTTCCAGGAGTTCAAGGGAACCGGGAACATGGAGCTGGTGCTCGACCGCAAGTGCGCCGAGATGCGCCTCTGGCCGGCGATGAACATCGCCAGCTCGGGCACGCGCCGCGAGGAGCTGCTCCTGCCGGCGAAAGACCTTGAGGGCATCCACTTTTTCCGCCGCGCGCTCGTTTCGCAGCGCATCGAGGAGGCCACCGAGACGATGATTACGCGCCTCTCGAAAACGAAAACGAACGAGGAGTTCCTGAAGCTCATCGCGCGCTGACGGCGGCTTGTCGGCGGTGGCTTGTCGCCCGCCGCACGCGCGCGGCCGCCGTTTCCGGATAAAAAATCCGGTGTCACTCCTCCCCCAGCAACGCGGCGCTTGGGCAGCCGATGGCGCGGCGGATGCGCCGCAGCGTCGTTATCAGAATGGTGATGCGCCCCGCCTCGATTTTCTGAACCGTCCTTGGAGCCAGTTCCGCCAGCTCCGCCAGCCGCTCCTGCGTCAACCCCGCCGCCAGCCGCTCCCGCCGGATGTTCGCCCCGACCGCCCGCAACCACGCGTCCCCCGCCCGCCTCCCCGTGGTGACGGGCACCGCTCCGCGCCCTTTTGGAATTTCGTCTAACACGCCCCATTAGGGCGCATTCATCCCGCAAGCAACACGACCCAATGGGTCGTGTAATTTCACCATCAATCCATCAACCCATGAAATCCTCATTCCATAAACTCGCCGTGTCGCTTTGCGTCGCGGCCTTCCTGCCGGCCCTGATGTTCTTCAGCGGCTGCAAATCCCTGAAGACGCCCGCGTCAGTGCCGGAAATCAAATCCCTGAACACGCCCGCGCTGGACAAGGCACCCGACGCCCCCATCGCGGACAAGGCGCCCAACGCCCCCGAACCGGACAAGACGCCCGAAGAAACCGCGCCGGAAGTCATTTTCCAACCGAAGGATACAGTCGTGCCGCTTGGTCATCGCTTCACTCTTTCCGTCGCCGCCAAAGGCAGTGATCCCTTGTCCTACCAGTGGTTCCGCGACGGCGAGGAAATCCCCGGCGCGACCGCCGCCTCCTACACGGGAACCGCCGCCTATCCCTTCCTGCCGGCAAACTTCACTGTCAGGGTGAAAAACGACCTTTCCGCCGCTGTCAGCCAGCCCGCCAACGTCACCATTTCCTGGACGAACGGCTCCAGCGCCAGCCTCGACGCCTCCGCTACCGGTAAAATTCCCGCGTCGGCCAAGGTTGCCGTCATCCCCTTTGTCCTGCCGGAAAACCCGCCGGTGAACGCGGAGGCCGCCAACCGCGCGATGGAAAACATCCTCCAGTCCGCCCTGCTTGTCCGAGGCAACCGCCTCGGCGAACGCACGGACATCAAGGACGCCGTCGCCGAGCTGAACATCCGCCAGTTCGCCGAAATCAAGGACGGCAAGGTCGCCAACATCACCCTGCCCCGCCTCGTCGCCGACACCTCTGTTAAAATCACCGAGGCTGCCGTTGTGGCGCAAGTCCCGCGTGCCCTCATGTCAACAGACCTCGTCCTCGCATCCAAGACCGGCAATGAGAAAGCCGACAATGAGCAAGACGGCAAGGCCAGTGGCAAAGCCGACGTCACCCTGACGCAGGAGGCCGTCGAACGCCTCGCCGCCGGAACCGAAGCCGACATCCTCCTGCTCGTCTGGGTCAACACCCTCTCCGACAAATGCGCCGCCACCCCAAGCGTCCTCGACCCCCTCGGACGCAAAATCCCGGTGAACACCCGTGGCGCCAATTACGGCTACGACGTCGAGGTTGTCGCCAAGGCCTTCTCCGTGAAGGACGCCAGCACGCTTTGGGTCTCGCGGGTCGCCTATCCCGTTCGCGACCAAAGCGAATTCCTTTACGAGCAACTCTTCTCGCAAGACGCCATCCGCATCATCAAAATGTGCACGGAGGCCATCGCCGCCAAACTCACCCAATAACTCCGCCAACCAAACCCCGTCCGCCCTCAACAGCGGGCGGGGTTTTAAAAGCAATTTTCCCAACATGAACCCAAACACACTCGCGACAGTCATTCTGGCGGGCGGTCTTTTTCTATCCGCCACGGCCTTCGCCCAACGCGCCCCCTACCTCCAAACGCCCGTCCAAACGCCGCAAACCACCCTCCAACAACCCGCCGCCGTCGCGCCCGCGCAACCTGCTATTCAACAACCTGCCGCCGCCGCGCCCGCGCAACCTGCTGTTCAACAACCTGCCGCCGCACCCGCGCCCATCGCCCGACAACCCGCCGCCAATGAGCAACCGGAGAAGCCGTCGTTAAAAAAAAAAGACATAGTGTCCAATGACACCGGCAAAACGGAGTCAACCTTGGAACCCTCGACGCCCGCGCCGCGCCCCAAGAGCCGATGGGGCATCACGGGAGGTTACAATTATGCGAAAACAAAATACGGTCCGGACGTCAACGGCTGGCAACTTGGCATCTATCGCGATTTCGCCATCAGCGAGCGTTGGTCGGTAATCGCTGAGCTGCTTTATGTTAGTTGCAGTTATAGTTACGGCTATTATGGCAGCGAAGGCTGGCTCACCCTGCCCGTGAACATGGTTCGCAAATTCCCCATCGGCGAGAAAAGCAAATTTCTGCTATTCGGAGGATTATACATCTCCAGGCGAATGACGGGGATCGGATCGGGGTATACCGACCACGGTGCCAATCTTGGTCTTGGGGTTCAGTTCTCCAAATTCCTCGTAAAAGCCCAATATAGCAAAGGATTAGGAAACGAAATCGAAAACGCCCTATCCCTATCCGCCGGCTGGTCATTCTGATTTCCCTCCACTTCAACGCTCCCCCTCCCTCCTACAAGCCGCCGCCACCACCGGCGGCTTTTTATTAACCAGGAAAAAATAAGGGACAGGTCAAAAAAAACTTGTAATCCTCCACCCTTTCTTTTCGTCTTCCTGCCGCTATGAGAAATCCTCGCATCAAAATCTCCCCCGCCGACGGCGAAGCCAT
>JAISTY010000183.1 GCA_031272375.1 Opitutaceae bacterium
GACGATGATGTTCCGGTTCGATTTCCTGATGTGGACGCTGGTCGAGTTTTTCTGGATGGCGGTCAACGTCCTGCTGGTCGCGGTGATTTACAGCCACACGGACAGCATCGGAGGGTGGAACGAGGCGCAGATGCTGCTGCTGGTCGGCACCTCGATGCTCGTGCAGCGGCTGATGCTTGGGTTTTTCTGGAGCAACCTCTTCGAGCTGGGGCGCAACATCCGCGACGGGCGGCTCGACTTCCACCTGGCGCAGCCCGGCAACCCCGTCTTCATGATTTCGACGCGCAAGCTCGACCTGGACAGCCTTGCCAACGCGCTCGTGGCCGTGGCGGTCATCGCGCACGCGGCGCACCGGCTCGGGCTGGAGCCGACGTTTCCGCGCGTCGCGCTTTACGCCGCGTCCGTCGGCTGCGCGCTGCTCATCCAATACGGGCTGCTGCTGATCATTGTCTCGGCGGGCTTCTGGATCATCGGGACGCAGGGCGTCGAGGGGGGCTGGTTTTCGCTGTCCGAGTTCTCGCGGCTGCCGAGGGAGATTTTCCACGGACTCGCGGGCGTCCTGCTCGTTTGGGCGCTGCCGGTGGTGATTGTCACCAACATCCCCGCGCGGCTGCTGATGGACGGGTTCAATCTGACCAACGTCCTCTGGCTGATGGCGGCGACGGTTTTCTGGCTGGCGCTGGGCGTGGGCGTTTTCAACGCGGGTCTCCGGCGCTACGCCAGCGCCAGTTCGTAGGGTGGCGCGCTACCGGACGGAGAGTCCCGCGGGGAGGCGCAGGTAAAGGCCGCGCGGGTCGTTGAAGCGGGCCAGCTCGCGGGAGCCGCGCTCCGCGGCGGAGAGGACGCGCGACAAGCCGCCGCCGGCGCGGATGCCGCCGATGCGACGGCGCGAGGGCAGGGACTCCAGCCACTCGGAGAAACTCCGGGGGCGCGGGAACTCCACGAAGGGGACGCCGTTCGCGGGAAGCCCGGCGGCGGCGGCGGCCCATGCCACGGCCGCGTCCAACCCGCCGATTTCGTCGGCGAGGCCGTTGCGGACGGCTTTGCGGCCCGACCAGACGCGCCCGCCGGCGAGGGCGCGGACCTTTTCGGGAGGGAGGTCGCGTCCCTCGGAGACTTTTGAGAGGAACTCGTCGTAGGTGCGGTCAACGAGGTGTTGGAAAATCGCCATTTCCGCCTCCGTTTTCGGGCGCGAGAAGCCGAGGAAGTCGGCGTGTTTTCCGGTCTTCACGGCGTCCCAGGTGACGCCGAGGTCGTTGGCGAGTTTTTTCACGTCGAACTGGAGGCCGATGACGCCGATGGAGCCGGTGACGGTGCTGTTTTCGGCGAAGATGTGGTTGGCGCGGGCGGAGATCCAGTAGCCGCCGGAGGCGGCGTAGCTTCCCATGGAGACGACGACGGGTTTTTCGGCGGCGGTCAGGCGCAGCTCGCGCTCGATGCGCTCGGCGGCGGAGGCCGAGCCGCCGGGGCTGTTGACACGGACAACGACGGCGCGGACGTCGCTGTCGTCGCGGAGGCGGCTGATTTCCTCGGCGAAGGCGTCGCCGCCGACCTCGCCGGTCTCGGTGCTGTCGCCGTCCACGATGTCGCCTTCGGCATAGACGATGGCGATTTTTGGGCCCGGCAGGTTGTCGCGGTCGGCGTGGGCGGTGTCGGGCGGGAGGGTTGCGAGGTATGCGTCCACGGGGACGGCCTTGAAGCGGGAGCCGTCGGCGGCCTCGCCGGTGCGGCTGGCGAGTTCGTCGTCCACCTCGTCCTCGTGGGCGACGCGGGTGACGAGGCCGGCGGCGAGGGCGGTTTCGGGCTGGAGGAGGGCGTGCCCGTCGGCGAGGCGCTGCAAGGCGGCTGGTTCGAGTTTTCGCGAGGCGGCGATTTCGTCGAGGAGGCCGCCCCAGATGTCGTCGAGGAGCGCCTGGAGTTGTTGCCTGTTTTCCGGGCTGAGGTCCCTGCGGACGAAGGGTTCGGCGTAGGATTTGTAATCGCCGGATTTCGAGACCTGGACGCCGACGCCGAAGCGTTCAAAGGCGCCGGCGAAGAAGAGCGGCTCGGTGACGAGCCCCGGCAGCACCAGCAGGCCGAAGGGGTCCATGACAATGTCGTCGGCGACGGACATCAGGTAGTAGTCGGCGGTTTCGGCGGTTGTGAGGCGGGCGAGGATGGGTTTGCCCGCGGCGCGGAAGGCCGCGAGGGCGTCCCGCAGTTCCTTCAGGGCGGCGAAGCCGTTGCCGTGGGCATCCGCGGCGAGGCTGCCCGCGAGGCGGATGCCGGCGACGCGCGGGTCGCGCGCGGCCTCGCGCACGGCGCGGGTGAGGGTGCGCAGCTGGACGCGCGGGGCGTCGGACTCGGCGAGGAAGTCGTTGAGGAAGGCGTTGTCGCTCAAGGGGGGCCTGTCGGTGAGGCTCATGCCGAGGTCGAGGGAGAGGTAGCAGCCCTGTTCGACGGGTGGGGCGTGGTGTTTCCGGGCGGCGACGGCGACGGCGATGGCGAGGAGCGCGAGGAGGGCGGCGAGGGCGCAGCCGGCGGCGACGGCGAAGGCCGACAAGGTGCCGAGGAAGGAGGCGAGGAAGTTTCTCATGTGCGTTGAAAAAATCCGGCAAAGGCGGCGCGCGGCAAGCCGCCGCGTCACGGGGCGCGGAGCGCGTGGAAGTGGTGGACGGGGCCGTGGCCGGAGCCGACGGAGAGGCGGTCAGCGGCGCGGAGGGCGTCGGTCAGGTAGGTTTTCGCGGCGCGGACGGCGTCGAGGGGCGACTTGTGGCGCGGGAGGAGGGCGGCGATGGCGGCGGAGAAGGTGCAGCCGGTGCCGTGGGTGTTGCGGGTGGGGACGCGTCCGGCGGGGAGGACGATTTGGGAGGAGCCGTCGTCGGCGACGTCGGGGCTGTCCGCGGTGTCGAGGTGTCCGCCTTTGAGGACGACGAGGGAGGGGCCGAGGGCGCGGAGTTGTCGGGCGGCGGTTTTCATTTCGTCGAGGTTGCGCGGCGGCGGCTTGCCGAGGAGGGCGGCGGCCTCGGGGAGGTTGGGGGTGAGGACGGAGGCGAGGGGGAGCAGTTCGCGGCGGAGGGTGGCGACGGCGTCGTCGCGGAGGAGGGGGTGACCGCCTTTGGCGACCATGACGGGGTCGAGGACGACGGGGGCGCGGTTGAGTTTTTTCAGGGAGGCGGCGACGGCGGCGATGGTGGGGGAGTCGGCGAGCATGCCGATTTTCACGGCGTCAACGCGGATGTCGGCGAAGAGGGTTTCGAGCTGGGCGGTGATGAAGTCCGGCGGGACGGTTTGGACGGCGGTGACGCCGCGGGTGTTTTGGGCGGTGAGGGCGGCGATGGCGCCCATGCCGTAGGCGCCGAGGGCGGAGAAGGTCTTGATATCGGCGAGGACGCCCGCGCCCCCCGACGGGTCCACGCCGGCGATGGAGAGGACGTTGGGAATCATGGGAGGGCGGGCGCGGAGGCGTCAGTGTTTCGGGGCGACGGGCGCGCCGGCGGGTTGTCCGATGTCCGCGAGGAGTTTTGCGAACCAGGGCGCGCCGGTGTCGAAGGGTTTGCCGCCCTTGATACGGGGGAATTCGATGGCGCGGAGGACGCCGCCGCGGTCCTCGTCGTGGCCGATGACGCCGCTTTCGCGGCGGAGGGCGCATTCGACGGCGAGGTCGGCGCAGCTTTTGATGAGGCGGAGGTCGTCGGGGTTGGCGGCGGCGGCGCGGGCGAAGTAGCCGCTTTTCTGGACGAGTGTTTTTTCGGCGCCGAGCATTTTGGCGAACTGGTCGCCGAACCATTTGCCGGGGTTGACGGCGTCGAGTTTGACGTGGCCGAAGGCGTCGCGGGGGACTTCTTTGCCGGAGGCGGTCATTTCGGCGACGATGGATTCGACGCCGGCGCCCTCGGAGATGAAGATGTTGACGTTGTCGGTGGCGTCCATGACGGCCTTGAGGCGTTTGGCCTCGGCGGGGATGTCTATGGCCAGTTCGGGGATGAAGACGGCGTGGACGTCGAGGTTGGCGCGGGAGAGGCCGAGGCCCGGGGCGAATTCCTCGTGGTCGAGGAGGCGGCGGTATTGGGCGGCGGTGGCGGCGGTGAGCCAGCCGCAGTTGCGGCCCATGACCTCGTGGATGATGAGCATGCGGGGGTTGGCGTTGTGCTCGGCGACGACGTTGCGGAAGTAGCGGGCGCCCTGTTCGGCGGCGGTCCAGGCGCCGAGGGACTGGCGGATGGGATAGACGTCGTTGTCAATGGTCTTGGGGAGGCCGATGACGGTGAGGCCGTAGTTGTTTTTGGCGAGGAAGGCGGCGAGGTCGGCGGCGGCGGTGTTGGTGTCGTCGCCGCCGATGGTGTGGAGGATGTCAACGCCGTCGCGGACGAGTTGCTCGGCGGCGACTTGCTGGGGGTCCTGGCCGTCGCGGACGAGGCCGCGTTTGAGGCAGTCCTTGACGTTGGTGAGTTTGACGCGGCTGTTGCCGATGGGGGAGCCGCCGTGGCGGTGGAGGACGGGGGCGGCGGCGCGTTCGGCGGGGCCGATTTTGTAGGAGTCGCCGAGGAGGAGGCCCTTGTAGCCGCCGCGGTAGGCGATGATTTCGATGTCGGGGGCGATTTCGGTGTAGCGTTCGATGAGGCCGCCGACGGCGGAGCTGAGGCAGGGGGCGAGGCCTCCCGCGGTGAGAAGGGCGACCTTTTTGGGACGCGCGTGTGTGCTGGTGGTGTTGCTCATGGGAAAAAAACGCGCGGCAGGTTGGGGGAAGGGAGGGCGGTGTCGAGAGATGATTTGCCGGCTTTTGAAAAAAAGAAGGGCGCGGCGGGAAACCCCGGAGCTTGACCTTGACCGGGTAAGGCATCCTACTATCCCGCATCATGGCG
>JAISTY010000057.1 GCA_031272375.1 Opitutaceae bacterium
CCCAGAACGCGCCCGCAAACCCTTGCGTCCGTGAATTATACCGACCATGTTTCAACGAACTCGACTCTATTGAATCCCCTATGACGCCCGCCCGCAGCAGCAGCCGCGACGCCTCTGCCGCCGTCTCCCCGCGCACCTGCGCCGCAAGCTCCGCGGAAGCCCCAACAATGTCTGTTGTATGCACATACGCGTTCGACGGCTTGTCGCGGTTGAACTGGTAGACATCATCGTTTCGCCGCCAGTAAGCCCCAGCCCGCCACGACAAGCCGCCGCGCTCCCCGCTGTGCGAAACCATCGCCAGACTCGTCCGCAACTCATCCGTCTCCGCCGATCCGTAAGGCGCGGCATACAAATTTATCCAACCAATAAACTTGCGCTGATACCCCGCGAAAAAATCCGTCCGCGACCCCGCCCCCGACCCTCCGTTCGAGCCTGTCCCTAATTTCGAGTCTGTCCCTAACAACCGCACCCGCGCGCCGACGCGGCCCAGCTCGTAATCGCCACGCGCCCGCGAGCCGTCCCCTTCCGACCACCCCGCCTCGATGTCCGCGCCAACTTTCAGCCCCGCAACGCTTCCCAAATCCGACGCTCCCAGAACAATCTCCCCGCGCATCGCCCGGTGCCCGCCGGCGCCCGCCGCCACAACGCCGCCATCCCGCACCGCCGCGAAATCCCGCGCCACCGCCCCCGCGATCGCGTTCCAGCCGCCCAATGACAACTCCGCCCCCGTCCGCACGGTCGCCGCACCCAGAAACCTCGGCGAAACAGGCATTTCCAACAAATAATGTCCCGTCTGCGCGTCAAAAACCGGCAACCCCGCCAGCACCAGCCCGCTGCTCTCAAAAGTCCCTCCGCGGATGGCAATATCCGCCTGTCCCTCCGCGAAGCCGCGCGCCTGCGCGTCCACTTGCGGCTCAAACCGCAATTCCGACGCCAACGTCGCCACCCCCTCCGCCGGCGCCGCGTTCGCCACCCAGCCCGACACCACCACCTCGTCCAGCCGCACAACCGCGTCGTCCGCCAAAGCCGCCGCGCAACAAGTTGCCGCCAAACAAGCTGCCGTCACGCGACAAGCTGCCGCGCGACAAGCCGCCGCCATACGCCTCATAGGACTTATGCGTCCTATAAGACCTACCTTCTTCGCCGCGCTTTTCCGGGAAACCGTGCGTTTTTTCATGCCCCGCATCCCGCCAGCCCGCGCACAGGTTATCAACAAAAATTTTCGAGCTTAACCGATAACCTCTTGGAAACAGACGAAATAAAATAACGCTCCAAAAACGTCTCTCACTCCGCGGCGCCGGCGGCTTTCGCGGCCTGTATCATGCGAAGAAAGTTGGCCAGCTGCGTTTTGCCGCCCGCGCTCATCACGGATTCCGGGTGATATTGCAGGCCTTCGAGGAACAGTGTCTTGTGACGTATCCCCATGACTTCGTTGTCCTTCGTGCGAGCCGTCACCTCGAAGTCGGACGGCAGCGTCGCCTCGTCAACCGCGAGGGAATGGTAACGCACCACCCGCAAGGGCTGCGGCAGCTTGTCGAAAAGATTGCGCCCGTCGTGCGTGATTTCCGAAACCTTCCCGTGGCGCAACTCCTTCGCATGGACGACTTTGCCGCCAAACACCTGCGCCATCGCCTGATGTCCGAGGCAGATGCCGAGGAGCGGAATTTTCCCCGCAAAACGTTCGATGGCAGAACAAAGGATGCCGGCTGTCTCGGGACGCCCGGGACCGGGGGAAAGGACGATGCCGTCGGGCGCGAGCGCGGCGATTTCGTCGAGCGTAATGGCGTCGTTGCGCTTTGTAATAACATCGGCTCCAAGCATTTGGAGATAATGGACGATGTTGAACGTGAACGAGTCGAAGTTATCGAGCATCAGGAGTTTCATGGCGGGAAAGGGTTGGCGGGCGGTTGTTTATCTATCCACAGATTCCAGGATTGAATTAGTGTTAAATTAGTGAAAATTAGTGGTTAAAAAAACCCCGTGTGCTCCGTGTAATCATCCCGTTTTCATCCCTCACAACGTCTCCATATCCAAGTTATTCGCGGCGAACTGGATGCCTTTGAACATGGCGCCGGCCTTCGCGAGACATTCGTCGGCTTCCTTTTCGGGGACGCTGTCGGCCACGATGCCCGCGCCGGACTGGATGGTCAGGCGCGTTCCCTGCATTTGGATCGTGCGTATCGTTATGGCCAAGTCCATGTTGCGCGTGTAGCTGAAATACCCGATGGCGCCGCCGTAGGTGCCGCGCGGCTCGGTTTCGAGGTCGTGGATGATTTCCATCGCGCGGATTTTCGGCGCGCCCGACAAGGTGCCGGCGGGGAAAACCGCCTTCAGCAAATCAAAGGCGTCCTTGTTATCCTGCAACTCCCCATCAACTTGCGTGACGAGGTGCATGACATGCGAGTAGCGTTCAATGTGCATGAAGTCCTTGACCTGCACGCTGCCGGGCCGGCAGACGCGCGAGAGGTCGTTGCGGCCAAGATCCACGAGCATAAGGTGTTCCGCAGCCTCCTTCTCGTCGCGGAGCAGTTCGCTGGCGAGGGCGGCGTCCTCGCGGGGCGTCGCGCCGCGCCGCCGCGTGCCGGCGATGGGGCGGACTTCCGCGCGGCCATTGGTCAGCCGCACCATCGTTTCCGGCGAGGAACCGATCCAGTGCGCCCCGTTCATCCTGACATAAAACGTGTAAGGCGACGGATTTATCAACCGCATCGCGCGGTAGAGCGCGGTCGGCTCCAATTGCGCGTCAAGCGTGAATTTTTGCGACAGAACAACTTGTATAATGTCGCCGTCGCGGATGTGTTGTTTGGCGCGTTCGACGATGCGGCAGTAGTCGGCGCGTTCGGTTTTGTGCGTAAACGGCGGCAGGGCGGCGGGCGCGGCGGCCTCGGTTTTCGGCGCGCGTTTGAAGCAAGCCATGATGGCGCCGATGCGCTCGCCGGCGTATTGGTGCGCGGCGGCGGGCGTCGCAAACCGTTCCGTGTGAACACATACCACGGCAAGGACGCGGTGGCGGACGTTGTCGAAAATCAGCATCTCATCCGCGAAAAACAGGCACGCGGTCGGCTCCGTCAGCGGCGTTTTGGGCGCGGGGAGTTTTTCAAATTCGTTGACGGTTTCGTAGGAGAGGTAGCCGACGGCCCCGCCGAAAAAGGGCGGCAGCCCGTCAATTTGCGCGGCACGGACGCCCTTGAGCAGCTCGCGCAACGCGAAAATCCCGCCCTCAAGCCGCCGCGTTTCGCCGTCGCGCGTGAGGCTCGCCTGACCGTTGACAACGGTGAACAAGCCGCCGCCGCCAAGCCCGATGAACGAATAACGCCCAAAACGCTCGCCACCTTCAACACTCTCGAAGAGAAAGAGTTCCTTCTCGTGATCGAGACGTTTGAGGACGGAGACGGGCGTCTCCATGTCGGCGAGGAATTCGCGATAGACCGGGACGAGGTTGTGCTCGGCGCAAAGCGCTGTGAAAGCGGGCAGATCGGGTTTCATGGAGAGGGACGGTTTTCGGATTACACAAAGGTCACGGGGAACGGACGGAGCGCACGGAGCGGGCGGTTTTGGTTTTTGAACAGAAGCATGACGAAGACGTTTATGGTAATATAATGATAAATAGTCAGATATGTGTTTTGTTGATTAAATTGAGCCAAAATCTCCGCGGCCTCCGTGAAACCTCTGCGTTTTCCGTGTGATAAAAATCATCATCTCATCCTCGTTCCGCTTCTTAACTTCTGTGCAAAAAAAACATTGCGCCCCCTTGTGCTCCCTGCGGTTCAATCCACAACAACAAAATGAAAAGCCGGCTTGTTTCCCATCCCATTGTCGCGCATCTGGCGTTGGCGGCGGCCCTCACGCTGGGATTGATGACGACCTACAACCGCTGGACGCCGGAAACCTGGGCGGTGCCGGTCTGCCCGCTCGAATGGGACGCCCTCTTTCTGGAGGGCCACGTGAAGTCCTACGAGGAAGGCGCGGTCTGGGCTTTCGGCTCCAAAATCATCCCGCGTCTCAACGCCCCCTATCAGGCCAACTGGAACGACTTTCCCAACATTGACCCGCTTTTTTACAGCGCCATCGGCTACCTCGCGCGGCTCACGGGGCGCGGGCTGGCGCTGAACCTGGCCTTCCTCCTCTCCGTGCTGCTGGCCGGCGCGGGATTTTACGGGGCGACGCGTCTGTTGGGATACAAACGCCTCCTCTCCCTGCCGCTCGCGTTCGCCTTCGCGTCGCTTCCCCACTTCTTCGACAGAAACGTCGCGCATGCGATGATTCTCGCCGCCTGGTGGATGATTCCCCTGGAACTCGCGCTCATCTCGAAATGCCTCCTGGCGTCGCGCCTGTTCACGCGGCGCTGGCTCATGGGTTCCTTCCTCGCCGGCGTCGCCCTCGGCACGACTTTCCCCTACATCGCCTATGCGGGCGCGCAACTGGCCGGGTTCGCGCTGCTCGCCACGCTCTTCCGCCGGCAATGGGACAAGGCGCGGCTCTTCGGCGCGGGACTGGCGGGCATCGCCGCGGGCTTCGTCCTCATCCACAGCGACTCCTTCCTCTACTGGCTGTCGCACGGCACGAGCGTCTGCGTCGCCAAAATCGCCACGGACGCGAAACTCTTCGCGGCCCAGCTGCCGGGCTTCCTCCTCCCGGACCGCTGCCGGATCGGCTTCGTGGACGCGTGGACGCAAAAGCATTTCTGGAACAACGGCGTCGCCGGCCCCTCCGACCATAACTACCTCGGCCTGCTGGCCATCGCGGGGCTTTGCGCGCTGCTCTTCGTCACCCTGCGGAACCTCTGGGCGCGCCGCCTCGCGCCGCCGACCCCGTTCTGGCAGGTGTTGTGGTTCCTGCTCTATTCGCTCGCGGGCGGCGTGAACCTGCTGCTGGCCACCCTCGGCCTCACGCTCTTCCGCGAAACGGGACGCTATGGCATGGTCATCGCCGCCATCGCGCTGCTCTTCCTCTGCCGCCAATTGAGCCGCGCGCGCCTCGGCAAATGGTCCGCCCCCGTCGCCCTCCTCCTCCTCGGCGTCGCGATCTTCGACCAGTTCCCCGCCCCAAAAACCGCCGAAAGCATCGCCGCCCTGCGCGAAACCCGCCGCGCGGACGCCGACTTTTTCCAAAAACTCGAGGCCGCCCTGCCCGCCGGCGCGATGGTCTTCAACATGCCCGTCACCCCCACCCCCGACTTTCTCCTGCACTACACCGACGGACGCCGCGACTTCGAGTGGATGCGCGCCTACGTGCTGACGGACAAGTTGCGCTTCAGCTTCGGAACAAACCGCGGGCGCGGCGCGGAAATGTGGCAGCTCGCCCTCGCCGGCAGGCCGGAGGGCCTCCCCTCCTGGCACAACGCCTCCCAAAACGAACGCGAAATCCTGCGCCACGACACCAAGGGCGTCCCTCCTCAAATCCTCGCGGAACGCCTCTCGCTCTACGGCTTCTCCGCCGTGCTGGTGGACCGCCTCGCCTACTCCAAACCCGACGACCTCCTCGCGTCCCTGCGCGACGCGGGACTGGAACCGCTGGATTTCGGTCACCCCCGCTTCACCGCCTTCCGCCTCCCCGAAAACCCGCGACGCTCCACGCCACCGCCCTACCTCACCACCGGCGACGGCTTCGCCGAACAGGTGCGCAACCCACAGAACGGCATCTGGCAAATGGAGGCCCCCGGCGGCGCGGGTGAGTTGAAAATCACCCACTTCCTCCCTGAACCGATGCGCATGGAGCTGGAGTTCCACGCCGCCGCGTTGGAGGCGCGGCACCTTGTCGTCGAAGGGCTGGAGGAACCCCTCGCGCTCGACCTCCCCGCGCGGCAGCTTGTCCCCGTCCGCGCCGCCATCCTCCTGAAACCCGGCGTGAACCGCCTGCGCCTGAAATCCGAACCCGCCGCCGGCGCCGCGCCGGGCAACCCCATCATCGCCGTCTTCGCCCCGAATTTCACCCCGCCCGTCTGGGACACCCCGCCGCCGGAATAACCGCGAATCTTCCCCCATGCCAGGGACAGGTTATTACACAGGGGGCACGGAGAGGGACGGAGGCCACGGAATTTTTAACAGATAAGAAGAGGGATGAAGACGGGCGCACCCTGCCGCGGGGCACCGCATAAAAACAGAGCATACCGGTTTGCTTCTTATCTTCTGTTCAAAGACTTGAATACTTTGCGACCTTCGCGAAACCCTTCGTGCCCTTCGTGCTGAAACAGCCCCCTCGCTCAAAAAACACCCCAAAACATGAGCAAACACGCACGAACCGTGAAAAATCGCGCTCCCGCCGCAAAAAACGCCTCGACACCTCCCCCCGCCTCGCCACGCTCCCGCGCCTCCCTTCGCTCCCAGTCCCAACGCCCCCGCCCGCCACGGGCTGATTGCAGACTTGAGACTTTAAGCCGCCCCCGGCCCCCC
>JAISTY010000090.1 GCA_031272375.1 Opitutaceae bacterium
CCGCCGGCGCCGGCCTCCTCCAAGCCCTCGGCTGGCAATTCCTCGACGCCTCCGGCAAACCCCTCGGCGTCGGCGGCCAAATCCTTCAAAAAATCGCCCGCATCAACCCCTCCAACGCCCTCCCGGAACTGCGCGACGCCTCCTTCCACGCCGCCTGCGACGTTGACAACCCCTTCCACGGCCCCCGCGGCGCCGCCTTCGTCTTCGGCCCCCAAAAAGGCGCCACCCCCGCCATCGTGCGGCAACTGGACGCCGGCCTCAAAAACTTCGCCCGCGTCATCCGCCGCCAACTCGGACGCGACATCTCCAAACTCCCCGGCGCCGGCGCCGCCGGCGGTCTTGGCGGCGGCTTGTCCGCCTTCCTCAACGCACGGCTGACACCCGGCATCGAACTCGTCCTGAACACCTTGCGCTTCGACAAGCTGCTGCGCGGCGCCGACCTTGTCATCACCGGCGAAGGCCGCATGGACGCGCAGACCGCGATGGGCAAGGCCCCCGCCGGCATCGCCGCCGCCGCCAAAAAACACGGCGTCCCGGTTATCGCCATCGCCGGTGCCGCCGAGGACTTCCCCGCCCTGAACAAAGCCGGCATTGACGCCATTTTCCCCCTCCCCCCGCGCCCGATGACCCTTGCCGAGGCGATGACCCCCAATGCCGCCGCCGCGAACATCCAACGCCTCGCCACCCAAATCTGCTCCCTCCTCAAAGCAACGTCACGCCCCCCGAAAACCCAACCCCCTCTTCACCAGAAGAAATAGGCATTCCCCTGTCTGGATTTCGCATACCCCGCCCGAGATTCTCTGCCTCGTCTTGGTTTGTCTTCGAGTGAGAAAAACCTTCGCGCCTTCGTGTCTTCATGTGAGACAAAGGTTCCAACCCCCACGGATTTCGCGGATCTTAACAGATTACACGGATAGAATCATATTATAATAAGTGGATTACAAATCCGCGCAATCCGATAAAAGTCACCGGACGCGGAGACAACTTCGTCGGCATTGGCTTTGCCATCGGCGTCAAGGCGCTCAAAAATGCAAAGGAATAAAACGAGTTCATAACTCTTCACATACCCAGGCCAGCGAGTCCGCCGGACCAATGTAATCAAAGAATGCGGAGCGGAAGACGATTTCATGGCTGCCGGCGAGGATAAAATTAGGAGGTTGCGCCGGCTTCGGGGCAGAAAGCGAAGGCGGCATTAGGAATGCGAATGGCTAACGCCATCGTCGTGAACAACGGACGCGAAGAACGGCACGCGAGGTGCCTTACCGCGCGGATTGCGCGGGCGTGTGCAGGGAATTGCGCGGGGGCGCGCGATGCGCTGGGAGTAGCGTTGGGTGGCTTTACGGTGCCACCGGTGGTGTTACCGGCGGAATTACGGGGGGGCAACGTAACTGCTTCGCAGTTGCTAAATTAGGAATTTGAAATGCGAAATTAGAAAAACGGAAATGAGTGCGCGGGGTTGATATGGAATGCGGGGGTGATTTGTCACCGCTTTGGACAAACCGGCTTGCTGACTCACAAAAGGGGGCGCGAGGTGAAGAGGGGCGGAGCGTGGGAGCAGACTCCCGCGTCGAGAGCGGCGACTTGTCACCGCGCTCCATACCGGCGGTGGCGCTTCGCGTTGTCGGGGAGATGAAAGTCCTCCCTTCTTCGCGTCCCCGGTCGTCGGACAAGCTGCCGCGCTCCTGAATGAAGCGGTGGCGGGTTGTCGCGGAGTCGGGCACGGGAGAACACGGGAGCATCGGCGGTGGAGGGAGGGCAAATAAGGCGGGGGAGCAAGTTTTTAAGGTTCCGCGCAATCCGTGGTTGGGCTGGAAGAGGCGGTTCCTCTTCGCGCCGCTTCCAACGCCACCATCAGGATGCCGATGTCGGGCGGATTCACGCCGCTGACGCGCCCGGCCTGCGCGAGGGTTTGCGGACGCAATTCGGACAACTTCAACGCGCACTCCTTGCGCAGCCCGCGAACGGCCATGAAATCAAACCCGGCGGGAATTTTGATTTTTTCCGTGTGCGCCAGCCGCTCAATTTGCCGCCGCTCGCGCTCCAAATACCCCTTGTAGGCCACACGATAAAGAACCTCCGACTTTATCGCTTCCGTCTCATTCACAAAATCTTGCGGAAGTCCGGTCAACACGGATAAAGCCGCCGGAGCGCGCCGGATGGCATCGGCAAAAGTCCCCTGCCCCGCCCCGCTCCGCTCCGTTTCCAGCAAAGCGACCCAATGCCCGATGCGCGCCGCCTTCCGGCGGATGCGCGCGACGCGCTCCGGCGGCAGCAGCCCGTTCGCCTCCGCATGTCGCGCCAGCCGCAGCTCGGCGCTGCCGTGGTTGAAAAGAAGGCGATGCTCCGCGCGACTCGTGAACATGCGGTAAGGCTCGTTGGTGCCTTTGGTCACCAAATCGTCAATCAGCACGCCGATATATCCCTCATGCCGCCCGATAATCATAGGCTCCCGCCCCAATGCCTTGTTGGCCGCGTTCACGCCGGCGACAAGCCCCTGCGCGGCGGCCTCCTCGTAGCCGGAAGTGCCATTGATCTGCCCGGCAAAGAACAGGTTCGGGACTTTTTTCGACTCCAACGAAGGCAACAACTGCGTCGGCGGCGCGTAATCGTATTCCACGGCATAGGCCGGACGCAGGATGACCGCCTTCTCCAACCCCGGAACGCTGCGCACCAACGCCGTTTGCACCTCCATCGGCAGCGAGGTCGAAAGCCCGTTGATGTAATATTCCTCCGTCGCCCTGCCCTCCGGCTCAAGGAACAGCAAATGCCTCGGCTTGTCGGCAAACCGCACAAACTTGTCCTCAATGCTCGGACAATACCGCGCCCCGACGCCCCGGATCTCGCCGGAATACATGGCCGAACGGTGGACGTTTTCGCGGACGAGCCGCGCGGTCTCGCCGGTCGTGTAAGTCATCCAGCACGACAACGCCACGCTTCCGGGCGGCCAGCCGGGGCGGGACAGGCCGGGGCGTTCCATGTGGAACAAGTCGCCGTCGCCACGGGTGTCGTGGAACGCGAACAGCGTCGGCACCTTGTCGCCTTTTTGCTCCTCCATGAGGGAAAAATCGAGGCTGCTCCCCAAAACGCGCGGCGGGGTGCCGGTTTTCAGCCGTTTAAGCCCGATGCCCAGCCGTTCAAGCGCCCCCGAAAGCTCCCGCACCGCGAAATCCCCCAGCCGCCCGCCTTCGCTTTTATTAAGCCCTATGTGCATCAGCCCCCGCAAAAAGGTGCCCGTCGTCAATACCACCGTCTTCCCGACAAACGCATCCCCCTGCCCCGTCCGCACCATCAGCAAGTTGCCGTTCGATGCAACAATATCTGTGACAATTGCTTGGAAAATCCGCAAGCCGGGCTGCAGCTCCAGGGTCTGTTTCATGCGGAATTGATACGCCTTCTTGTCGCATTGGGCGCGGGGCGACTGCACCGCCGCGCCCTTGGACTCGTTCAGGAGGCGGAACTGGATGCCGGTGACATCGGTGTTGAGGGCCATCTCGCCGCCGAGCGCGTCAATCTCGCGCACCATCTGCCCCTTGGCCTGGCCGCCGATCGCCGGGTTGCAGCTCATCTGCGCGAGGGTGTCGAGGTTGCCGGAGAGGAGCAGGGTGGAGGCGCCCATGCGCGCGGCCGCCAGCGCCGCCTCGCAGCCGGCGTGTCCGCCGCCGCAAACAATCACGTCAAACTGGGTGTCGAGGCTCGTGGTCCGGGTCGGGCGCGTGTTGGTTAACAGGTTGCGTTGCCATTATTTGCCGATGCAGAAGGTTGAGAAAATGCGGTCGAGCACGCGCTCGTTGTCCAATTTCCCCATGATTTCCCCGATGGCGTCAAGCGCCTCGCGCAAATCGCTGGCCAGCAGGACGGAGGTGTCGCCCGCCTCCAGCTTTTGGGCGGCCAGCGAGAGCGCCTCGTTGGCGCGGCGCAGGGCGTCCGCGTGGCGCGCGTTGATGGCGATGGCTTCACCATCAAGAGTCTCCGGTTCAAGGCGTTCCGCAAGCCCGGCAAGGGCGGCTTGCGCCTTTCCAAGCCCCTCGCCCGTCAGCGCGGAAACCCAAAAGGCGGGGCAGGGCAGGGCGGCGGCTTGTCGCACGGGGGAGAGATCGGCCTTGTTGAACAGGACGAGGGCGTTGTCCGGTGTCAGGCGTCCGCTGATTTCAGGGGGCAGGGCAGGGGGGGCGGCGGCTTGTCGCGCGTCAACAACCCAGAGAAAAAGGTGGGCGGCGGCGGCTTCCCCGGCGGCCTTCTCCATGCCCAGCCGCTCAATGGCGCCGGGGGCCGGGTTGAAGCCGGCGGTGTCCATGAGCCGCAATAAGTGGCCGCCCAGAAGCACCGGCTCCTCAATGAAATCGCGCGTGGTGCCCGGCTCGGGGCTGACAAGGGCGCGGTCGCGCCCGGCAAGGCGGTTGAGCAGGCTGCTTTTGCCGACATTGGGGGCGCCCAGCAAAATGACGCGGATGCCGTCGCGCAACAAGTCGCCGTAGGTCTGGGTCGCGAGCAGCCGCCGGGTTCCACGTAGAACCTCCCCGACCGTTCCGGCGAGCTGGCGGAGATCTTCGTCCGGCAAATCCTCCTCTGGAAAATCAATATGGGCTTCGACTTGGGCGACGGCGTGGAGCAGTTGGTCGGACAACCCGTCCAGTTGCCGCCCAAGCCCGCCGCGAAGTTGCCGTCCGGCGGATTGCAGGGCGCGTTCGCTGCGGGCATGGATGAGGTCGGCGACGGCCTCCGCCTGGCTCAAATCCAGCCGTCCGGCGAGAAAAGCCCGGCGTGTGAACTCCCCCGGCTCCGCGACACGGCAGCCGCGCTTAACGAGGTCGTTAAGAATGAGTTGCACAATAAGCGGATTGCCGTGCGCGCTGATTTCAAAGCCGTCCTCGCCCGTGTAGGATTTGGGGGACTGGAAGAAGGTCGCCAGCGTGTCATCAAGAACGCGCCCGGAAACATCCTTGTAATCGGCGCGGCAAATCACGCGGGGAGCCGGCGGCGGACGCCCGAAAACGGCCTCGAACAAGCGGCGGCCTGCCGGGCCGCTGACCCTGATGACGGCAAGGGCGGAAGCCCCGCGGGGCGTGGCGGGCGCGGCGATGGTGTCGTTGACCGGTTGGGTGGCTGTCATGTTTCCCTCCGCCTTAACAGGGCGGGGCAGGGTGGCGAGGGGATTTTCCGGTCAGCGCTTTTTCTTGGCCCGTTAAAATCCGGCCGGGAAATCCGTGGTTGGTTTGGAACTTTTGCCTCACACGAAGACGAACCAAGGCGAACCAAAGGGAACCGAATGACGCATATTAAGGCGATGCGTGGCTTGTTTTTATAAATTCGGAAGTAATAATTACCGATTTAATGAGAATTCGGTTGCGGAGGCTCCCGTTTTAAAATGGGCGGCGGGAAACCCAAGCCGCCGTCCGCATGGCGCGCCGCTTATCCCAACGCCACAATTGAGGTCATCAACCGCGAAACCTATCTGCCGTTTGTCCTTCCGCCGGAAGAGGTTTCTTGACGCGCCGGAGAGCCGCAGGGTTTTGCCAAATTTTAACCACGGATCCCGCGGATTTTGGGGCAGGGATTTCACTTCGCGCATTGGGGAGTTTTGGGGCTCACACAAAGACGAGCCAAGATAAACAGAAGATTTTCTTAACCACGGATTTCGCGGATTGGGACGGATTACAGGCACGAAGTTTTTTAACAGAAGATAAGAAGAGGGATGAAGAGGGGCGTGTCCTGCCGCAGGGGCACCGCATAAGAACAGAGCCTTCTGGCTTGCTCTTTTTATCTTCTGTTCAACGGATTGGATACTTTGCGCCCTTCGCGAAACCCTTCGTGTCCCTTTGTGGTGAAACAAAAACCTGCCGGTTGCGCGGGCTTCTGATTTTACGGCAATTGCAAATCCGCCAGACGGAAGACCGTCGCGTGACGATACAGGCCGGACTCGGCGTCGTTTCGCTTCTCCACCAAACGGTTGGGAGCCTTTATGACGGGCGGCAGCCTGGGATACGCTTTGCGCAACAACGCAACCGTCCGCAACATCGCCGCTCCCTCAAAATGGCGGACGCTCTCCGCGTTCGTGTCTATTTCAACAATCACAAAGACAAGGCCGTCGCGCTCATACACGCCTTGCGAGGCGGACGGGCTGGAATCGTATATCAGGCGGGCGTCCGCGTAGGCATCGGCCTTTGCGGATTTGTATTTTGGCGCGAACGCCACCGCGGGACGCTCCTTAACTGTTAGCCTCGGCGCGGTTTCTGTGGGAGCCGAGGCAGGGGACACGGTCGTGTTTCCGCCACTTGCCGACGCGCAGCCGACGAGCAACGCCACCGCGCACGAAACCGCCGCGCTTCTAAAAATTATCGCCGACATGCCGATCGCCGCTCCATGTTCCCGGCGTTGATTTTTTGACCGGCGGCCCGTTGTCCGGCGCCTTGTCATGATGCCGCGCGTGTGCCGCGTCCCCCGGCGGTGGCGGCGGGTTGTCGCGCGCCGCCTGCCGTGCCGGCGCGCCGCCGGGAGCGACGCAGCCGGTTAACAATAACAATATCGAGGACAATAAACCAGGGAGTGTTCTCATGTTATATTGAACACCCCGCGTAAAAAATCGTCGTTGAGGTTTTTGTCGCCGCCGAAGAC
>JAISTY010000101.1 GCA_031272375.1 Opitutaceae bacterium
TTTTGAAGGACGACAAAGCGCGCGCGCTTCAACCCCCGGTCGGCGGCGCCAAGGTTGTCCACAAGCCGCCGCTGGATGCGGTGCGCCAGGAGGATGTTCCAGTCGTCGTTCAGATTGCCGGGATGCGCGAAGGCGTCGCCCTTCTGCGGCTTGTCGTAGCGCGTCGAACGCTGGTTGCGCGGCGTCATCGAGTAGGTTTCGACGCCGCTGACACCCGCGGAGGCGGTGGCGTTGAAATGGAGGCTGACAAAGAGGTCGGCGCGGACGCGGGACGCCAGCTCCGCGCGGCGTTCGAGGGCGACGGTGTCGTCGGCGGAGCGCGTGAGGCGGACGCGGTAGCCGAGGGCGGAGAGTTTTTTGGCGACGACGCGGGCGAGGGCGAGGGTCTGCGCCTTCTCCTGGATTTTGAGGGCGGCGTTCAGCGCGCCGGGGTCGGAGCCGCCGTGTCCAGGGTCTATGACGATGAGGCGCGGGCGGACGCCGGGGCGCGGGCTGAGCAGGGGCGCGACGCGCTTTCCGACCTCGCCGCGGCTGACATAGACGGCGCCGTTGCGGAGGAGAACGGGTTCGCCGAGGAAGACGGAAAGCCCGTCGAGTTTGCCCTCGCGCTTGTCCACAACGAGGTCGAAGCGGCGCCCGTTGCCCGCGAGCCGGAGGGTTTTGTTCACGGCGAGCCAGCCGGGTTTCAGACCGAAGCGTTCGACGGCGGCGCCGGCCTCGATGTAGTCAACGCCGTTGAAGCGGACGCCGACGGGGACCGTTTTGACGGCGCCCTTGGGCGGAGGCGTGGCGGCGGGACAAGCCGCCGCCAGCGCGAGAAGGAGGACAAGCCGCCGCATTTTCGGGACTCCGGCGCGGGGGCGTCACTCGCCGGCGTCGGAGGACGCGGCGGGTTCCGCGGGGTGTCCGTCGGGAGGCGGCGGCTTGTCGCCGGGGGCGGGGGCGAGTCGGCGTTTGCGTTTTCCGGCGGGCAGCGGGGTGAGCATGACGTTGATCTGCTTGCCCATCAGACGCGGCTGGTTGTCGGGGGCGCCCATGCCGGCCAGCTCCGCGAGCGCCTTGGTCATGATTTCAAAGCCGATTTCGGTGTGCGCCATCTCGCGGCCGCGGAATTTGACGCGCAATTTCACCTTGCTGCCCTCGTCGAGGAACTCCTCCGCGTGGCGGATTTTGGTGGCGAAGTCGCCGTCGGCGATGCGCGGGGTGAACTCGATTTCCTTGATGCGCGTGGCGGTGGCCTTGGCGTGGGAGGTGCGTTTCTGCTCCTCGTAGATGTATTTGCCGAAGTCCATGATGCGGCAGACGGGCGGGGTGGCGTTCGCGGAGATTTCGACGAGGTCGAGGTTGAACTGCCGCGCGAGGGCGAGGGCGCGGCCCGTCGGCAGGATGCCGATCTGCTTGCCCTCTGGGCTGATGACGCGGATTTCCGGGCAGCGGATGCGGTCGTTGCGGCGGATGTGCGCGTAAGGGTCGGCGTTGCGACGGTGGAAGGGGCGTTTGCCGGCGTTGCCGGGTCTGGGAGGATAAGGACTGGCCATCAATAAGGTGGTTTTGCGTGAAACGTCCGCGAATTCCGCGAAGCGCGCGTGGGAAGACAACAACGAAGTGCGGCGGGCGGCTCACGCCAACGCAAGCGGGGCCACTTGGGCGACGGGGATGTGCGCGATGGTGAGTTCGCGCAGGTCCGGATCCTCGGCAAAATGTTCCTCGACGGCGCGGGGTTCCGGTAATGGTTCCCCATCGGCGACAAGGGCGGCCAGATGTTCATGCAAGGCGTCCCGCATCGTTGAAAGTGCCTCGTCAATCGTCCCGCCGGTCGCAATGCATCCGGGAACATCGGGCGAAAACGCCGAGTAGTTCCGCTTCCCTTGCTCAATTACAATTGTGTAGCTGCTCATGTTTCACCTGTTATTCACTGTTAATCATTAGGATAATCCGGCAATTTGTTTTATGCTTTTCCAAGTTTTCGGAGCCAGTTCGGTGTTCTTTCCGTGAAATGCAATCGTCACCTTGCCCGGTCTGTTTGGATGGATGAATTGTCTGTGGCTTCCGCCTTTCCCCTTGAGAGGCACCCAGCCGATTTCGGGAATCGGATGGCTTCGCGGGTGTTCCTGCGCGAGCTTTCTGGATGCTTGTTCCGGCTGCTGTCAATTGCATCCCTTCCCCCTTTTTGCCCGCGTGGGCGACATTTCCTTTGAACCTCCGGCGGGGTTTGTGTCCCTTGCGCGGTTTCCTTCCCCTCCGATGCGCCGCCTCGCCACAGCCTTTTTTCTGATTTTCACCGTCGCGCTGGCGGCGCAGGTCATCCCGCCCGCGCAGCCCATCCGCGGCGCCGTCCCCGTTTCGCGCGACAAGCCGCCGCCGCGTCCGCCGTCCGTTGCCCCCGCGCCCGCCGCGTTCGCGCTGGGCGTGGACGTTCTCCAGGGAAACGGCTTCCGGCAGCTTGCCGGCAAACGCGTCGGGCTGCTCACCCATCCCGCCGGGGTCAACTCCGCCGGGGTCTCCACGCTCGACCTGCTGCGGCGCGCGCCCGGCGTGACGCTTGTCCGCCTTTTCGCCCCGGAGCACGGCCTCAACAACGAGCATCCGGCCTCCAAAAACTTTGGCGACCACACCGACCCGCGCACCGGTCTGCGCGTCCATTCATTGCACGGCAAAAACCGCCGCCCGACCGGGGAGCAGCTCGCCGGCCTGGACGCCCTCGTCGTTGATCTGCAGGACATCGGCGTCCGCTCCTACACTTACAGCGTGACGCTCCGCAACGCGCTCGAGGCGTGTTTCGCGCACGGCGTCGCGGTGGTGGTTCTCGACCGCCCCAACCCGCTCGGCGGCCTCAAGGTCTCCGGGCCGCTGCTCGACCGCGAGCTGCGCTCGGGCGTCGGCGCCTTTCGCGTCCCCTACGTCCACGGTCTCACGCTGGGCGAGCTGGCGCGCATGGCGCTCGGCGAGCCGGGCTTTCTTGAGATTTCGGAGGCAGCGCGCCGCGCCGCCCGCCTCACGGTCGTCCCCATGCGGGGTTGGAGGCGTTCGCTGACGTGGCCGGAGCTGCCGCTGACCTACACGCCGACCTCGCCGATGATACGGACGCCCAACGACGCCCTCGCCTACGCCATGCTCGGGCTGGGGTGCATGGACACCGGCTTCCGCTATGGCGTCCGCGGGGAGCGCCCGTTTTTCAGCCTCACGCACACCAGGGCCGCGCCCGCGCGCGTCGTCGCCGACCTCAACGCCCTTGGCATCGCGGGGCTGCGTTTCGCGAAGGTCACCGAGCGCAATCCGCGCACGGGCAAAACCCGCGAGGCCGCCGGCATGGAGATCACGGATTGGGACGCGCTCGATTTGACGGAGGTCGGCTTCCAATTGATGCGGCTCGCCTGCCGCTACAATCCGCCGAACCCCTTCGCGAAACTCGCGCCGGAAAAGATCCGCTCCTTCAACATCCACGCCGGCAGCGCGGAGTGGTGGGCCGCGCTCGCCCGCGACGGCGCCGCCGCGGATCTGCCGGCGTTCCTCCGCCAGTGGCGCCGCGACGCCGGGGACTTCCAGTCCCGCTCCCGCGCCTACTGGCTTTACTGACAAGCCGCCGCCGCCGTCATTTCACCTCCGGAAACTGGGAGATGCGGAGGGTCGTGCAGCCGTAGGGAATCAGCGTGATTTCGCGCTCGGGCGGCTTTTTCGCGTAAAGCGGCTGGTTGTGGCGGGCGGTCCACGGAAGCGGACCGGCGCTTTCGTTGTAGAGTTTCCAGTGCGGGACCTCCCGGGCGCGCGTCCTGATGCGGACGGGCGCGTTCTCCGGGTTCCAGAAAAAGGGCGCGCGCGCCTTCTCCGCGTCCACCTCGACGGTGAAGCGTCCGGCGGCGGCTTGTTTGCCGCCCTTGACGAGGGCGAAGTTCCACGGGTCGGGCGAGGTGACCTCGTAATAGGCGTCCCCGAAGCGGGCGCGCTCGTTTTCGGGGAACTCGCGGCGCGTCCATTCCTCGCGCATTTCGAGCGCGTAGACGAGCGGGCCGCGCTCCACGGCGACCGAGTTTTCGCGCCAGGTGGAAAGGGTGACGCCCATGGGGAGCGTGAGATGGACAACGTCGCCGTCGCGCCATTCGCGGCGGATGACGGCGACGCCGCCGGCGGGGGCGGCGGTGACGGGGGAGCCGTTGACGGAGAGGGTGGCGTCCGGGCACCAGCCGGGGACGCGCAGGCGCAGCGGGAAGGTTGCCGGGGCGGGGTTGTCCGCGAGGGAGACGGCAAAACGGAGGGTGTCTTCCATCGGGTAGCAGGTGTCGGTGGTGATTTTGACGCGGCGTCCGCCGGCGACGTCGGCGGCGACCTCGGAGGGCGCGTAAAGGAGGGCGGCGAGGCCGCCGTCGGGCGTGGCGTGCCAGAGGCTTTGGGCGAGCTTGGGCCAGCCCTGGTGCATATTGGAGGCGCAGCAGGGGTAGCCGGAGAGGAGGCCGAAAACGAGGCTGGTGCCGGAGTTGCTGACGTCGAAGTTGCGGACGGCGCGGGTGACGCGGACCTGGTTGGCCTGCTGGAAGTATTGCTTGAGCGTGAAGTCGTCGGAGATCTGCGCGGGGAGGGCGTTGAAGGCGACGCGCTCGATGTGGTCGGCGAGGGCGGTGTCGCCGGTGATGGCGAGGAGGGTTTCGAGGGAGAACAGCAGCTCGACGGCGGAGCAGAGTTCGGAGCCTTGCGCGGGGTCGTTGCCGTGGAGGGCCTCGTCGCCGCCGAACATGCCCTGCGCCTGACCGTTGAAGCGGCGGAGGTCGGCGAGGCCGCGGCGGAGCGCGTCGAGGTATTCGGGCCGCGGGTCGCGCTGCCAATAGACGCCGGGTTCCTTGAGGCCCTGGGCGAGGTTGACGCAGTGGATCGAGCCGGGGCGCGCGAGGGCGTCGCCGTCGAGGAACATCCGGGTGAAGTCGTGGCCCTGCTTGTGGAGGAGGTCGGCGAGTTCGAGGAGGAAGGGTTCGCCGGTGAGGTTGTAGAGCCAGAGGACGGCGGCGAGGTTGTCGCAGGCGCGGTAGGTCGCCCAGAAGGTCCAGTGGCCGAGCGGCTTTTGGGGCAGGGTGTCCAGTTGATAACGGAAATATTTCGACATGAACGCGGGGACGCGCGGGTCGCCGGTGGCGGAGTGGTGCTGCATGAGGATTTTCAGGACGACCATGCGGGGCCACCAGTCCTCCGCGTTGTCGCGCTGGAGGCCGGGTTCGCGCGGGTAATTTTTCCGCGGGCCGAAGGAGCCGTCGTCGCGCTGGCTGGCGAGCGCCCACTCGATCCAGGGGCGGGCCTTGGCGAGGAGCGCCTCGTCGCCGAGCAGGTGGGCGAGCGGGAGGAGACCGTCTATCCAGTAAGGCCCGCGCTCCCACTGGTCGCCGTCGCCGCCGAGCCAGCCGTTGCGCGGCCCCATGACCTGCGGGTAGAGGGCGTCCATGCGGCCCGTGGCGCCGTCGCGCTGGCGCCGGAGCATTTCGAGCAGCCAGCCGCGGGGCTTTATGGCGCCGAGCGGCAGCTCGACATAGGCCTTGGGCGCGAGCGGGGCGCGGTTGTTGGCCGGCGGCTCGGCGGCAAAACCGCAAAGGGTCATCGCACAGAGGACGCAGAGGGGAAGGGCGGGCGTGGAGGGTTTCATTCTCATCAACGACTGAACACGAACGGGCGCGAAGGGCAGGATTTTTTGACACCGGCGGCCGTCCCTCCCGCGCCGGAAATCCCCCGCGAAGCAAAACTTGTCATTCCCCCGCCGCCGTCCCCACCCTCGCCGTCTCCATTCCAAAGCCTATGAAAACACCCATCCGTGTCGCAGTCACCGGAGCCGCCGGCCAAATCGGCTACTCCCTCCTCTTCCGCATCGCCTCCGGCGCCATGTTCGGCCCCGACCAGCCCGTCATCCTCCAGCTCATCGAGGTCCCCTTTGAAAAGGCCCTCAAGGCCCTCGAGGGCGTCGCCATGGAACTCGACGACTGCGCCTTCCCCCTGCTCAAGGGCATGGTGCTCACCAGCGACCCGAAGGTCGGCTTCAAGGACGCCAACTGGGCCTTGCTCGTCGGCGCCAAGCCCCGCGGCCCCGGCATGGAGCGCGCGGATCTGTTGAAGGATAACGGCAAAATCTTCACCGCGATGGGCGAGATCATTGACACCGTCGCGGCGGACGACGCCCGCGTCGCCGTCGTCGGCAACCCCGCCAACACCAATTGCATGATCGCCGCGTCGAAGGCGAAACGCCTGCCGCCCGAACGCTTCACCGCCATGGTGCGCCTCGACCAGAACCGCGCCCAGGCCCAGCTCGCGAAAAAGGCCGGGACGGACCTCACCGCCGTCAAGGACATCTACATTTACGGCAACCACAGCCCCTCGATGTTCCCCGCGTTCGCGCACGCCACGATCGGCGGCAGGCCGGCGGCGGAGGTCATCGGCGACGACGCCTGGCTGCGGGACGGCTTTCTCTCGACGGTGGGCAAGCGCGGCGCGGCGATCATCGCGGCGCGCGGCCTGTCCAGCGCGGCCTCGGCCGCCAACGCCCTCGTGGACCACGTCCGCTCGCTCGTCACCCCCGGCGCGGTGCACTCGGTCGCCGTCAAAAGCAACGGCGCCTACGGCTTCGACCCCGCGGTCTGGGCCGGCTTGCCCGTCCGCACAACCACTCCGGGCAGCTACGAAATCCTCACCGGCTACGCGATGGACGACTTCGCGAAATCCAAGCTCGCCGCGACAAACCGGGAGCTTGTCGAGGAACGCTCCTTCGTCGCCGAACTGATCGGATAAGACCACCGGCGCGAACACCCGCCCCCGCCTCCTCTTCCAACGGCGCCCGCGAAACCGGGCGCCGTTTTTTGCCGGGCGCGAAACGCCTTCACTCCAACCCCGTTTTTCGCCGGACTGCCCCCGTGGATCACGTCTTCCAGGACAGCCTCTTCGACGACCCCGCCGGCGCCCCCGCGCCCGCGGACAAGCTGCCGCTGGCCGCCCGCATGCGCCCCCGCTCCCTCGCCGAAATCGCCGGCCAGGACCACCTCGCCAGCCCCGGCGGCCTCCTCGCCCGCCTCATCCGCGCCAACACCTTCGGCAGCCTGATTTTTTACGGCCCCCCCGGCTGCGGCAAAACCAGCTTCGCCGAGGTCATCGCCCGCGAGACCCAAAGCCGCTTCGTCCGCCTCAACGCCGTCCTCTCCAACGTCGCCGAACTCCGCGAAATCCTCGCCGCCGCCAGACGCCGCCCCGAACGCCGCACCATCCTCTTCATAGACGAGCTCCACCGCTTCAACAAAGCCCAGCAGGACCTCCTCCTCCCCGACGTCGAAAACGGCGCCGTCCGCCTCGTCGGCGCCACCACCCACAACCCCGGCTTCTACGTCAACCCGCCCCTCCTCTCCCGCAGCCACCTCTTCCGCCTCGAACCCCTCTCGACGGACGCCGTCGCCGCCGTCCTCCGCCGCGCCTTGGAGGATCCGGAGCGCGGCCTCGGCCAACGCCGGCATTCCGCGGAGGACAACGTCCTCGCCTCCCTCGCCGCCCTCTGCGACGGCGACCTCCGCCGCGCCCTCAACGCCCTCGAGGTCATCGCCCTCTCCCTCCCCGAAAACGCCCCCCTCACCGAACGCGAGCTTGCCGGCTTCGCCCGCGAGCGCCGCATCCGCTACGACGCCGACGAGGACGAGCACTACGACACCATCTCCGCCTTCATCAAAAGCTGCCGCGGCGGCGACCCCGACGCCGCCCTCTACTGGCTCGCCAAGATGCTCGCCGGCGGCGAGGACCCCCGCTTCATCGCCCGCCGCCTCGTCATCCTCGCCAGCGAGGACATCGGCCTCGCCGACCCCTTCGCGCTCCCCCTCGCCGTCGCCGCCCACCACGCCGTTGACTTCGTCGGCCTGCCCGAGGCCGAGCTGACGCTCGCGCACGCCACCCTGCACATCGCCTGCGCCCCCAAGAGCAACTCCGCCACGCTCGCCCTCCACGAGGCCAAACGCCTCCTGCGCGACGAACCCGTCCAGGCGGTCCCGCTCTGGCTGCGCGACGCCCACACGAAGACGAACAAGGCCCTCGGCCACGGGAAGGACTACAAGTATTCGCACGAGTTTCCCGAGGGGATCTCCGGCCAGGCCTACCTCGAAAAGCCGCTCAAAATCTACACGCCCAAAACCAACGGCCTCGAAACCCGCGTCGCCGAGCGCCTCGCCCGCTGGGAGGCCCTGCGCCAAAAACAAAAGACCCCATGACCGCCCCGCCGCCGCTCACACCGGCGGCAACTTGTCCGGCGGCGGCAACTTGTCCGCGGGCGCGGCGGGCGCCGGCAACTTGTCGGACGGCAGCTTGTCCGCGGGCGTTCCGGGAACGGACGGCGGCGGCTTGCCGCCCCCCACGCGCGCGAAGGGGTTCCGCGCGGCCTCCTTTTTCGCGCGGCGCCGGCGGAGCAGGGCCTTCAGCGGCCACCGGAAAAACAGATGGTAGGCGGCGTAGGCGGCGCACAGGCCGAGCGCGGCATAGACGGCGCCCTCCACCGTCGCGGGCACCGCCGGACGGTAGGCCTTGAGCGCGCCCCAGGCGATTTCCACGTCGAGGTTGGCGATGAAAACGAAGGGCCGCTTGAAAAGGGAGGCCGTCCGCAACGCCTCCTCGGAGCCGGCGAGGGCGTCGGCGCGCGCGGCGACGCCGGCGAGCTTCCCGCCGAGGGCGGCGATGAGGCTGTCGTCGCTCCCGCTCAATTTGGCCGTGTAATCCGGGAGGGACGCGCCGGCTTCGGCCGCGGCCTGCTTGAACTGGGCGAGGATGCGGCGCGCCTCGTCAAGATGCCCGCCAAGGCGCTGGAGGTATTGCCGCATGAACTCCGGCGCCTGCGAGAACACGATGGCTCCGAGGACGCAAAAGGCGCGGTCGGCGAGGGTCTCGAGCTTGGTGGCGGCGGCGCGGGCGAGTTTCATCGGCGGCAGCCTGTCCCGCGAAACCGCCGGAACGCGAAGTTATTTTAAGCCCGCGCGCCGCGGCGTGTTTTGACTTTTGCATTCCCCGGAGGCGCGGCAGGGTGCGCGGGCATGGGCAGCACTTCCCTTTCCTTCGCGTCGAGAAACGAGCACCGCGCCTGGCTGGCGGCGAACGCCGCGCTGCCGGAGGGCTTCCGCGTCGCCACAACCCGCGTGGAGTTCACCCCGGTCGAGGCGCCGAAACCGTCGGCGATGACCCTCTCCCTGATCGCGCTGGACGAACCGACGGACAAATTCGCGGCGGTTTTCACCAAGAACGCCTTCCCCGGCGCGCCGGTGGTGGTGGGGCGGCGGCGGCTTGCCGCGGAGACACTCGGCGCGGTTCTGGTGAACACAAAGGTCTCCAATGTGTGCGCGCCGGGCGGCGTGGAGGCCTCGGAACGCCTGTGCGCGGAGACGGCGCGGCTGATCGGGCTGCCGTCGGGGGAGTCCGTGCTGCCAAGCTCCACGGGCGTCATCGGCTGGCGCCTGCCTGTTGACGCGATGGCGGCGGCGCTGCCGCGGCTCGCCGGCGGCTTGTCGCGCGGCTCCGCCCTGCCGCTCGCCGAGGGCATCGTCACCACCGACCTCTATCCGAAACTGCGGAGCGCGCCGGCCTGCGGCGGACGCGTCCTCGGCGTCGCCAAGGGCGCGGGCATGATCGAGCCGAACCTGGCGACCATGCTGGTTTTCATCCTGACGGACGTGGCGGTCCCGCGCGCGCTCCTGCGCGACCTGCTGCCGCGCGCCGTCAACGCGACCTTCAACCGCATCAGCATAGACAGCGACACGAGCACGTCGGACACGGTCGCGCTGCTGTCGTCGGGCAAAGCACCGTTTTCGGAGGGGAAAAACGCCGGCGAATTCGAGGCGGCGCTGCGGCGGGTGTGCGGCGACCTGGCGGAGGACGTTGTCCGCAACGGCGAGGGCGTCCGCCACGTCATCCGCGTCAGCGTGACGGGCGCGACGGACGACGCGGCGGCGGTCGCCCTGGGAAAGGCCGTCGTGAACGCGCCGCTGTTCAAATGCGCGGTCGCGGGGAACGACGCCAACGTCGGGCGGCTCGTGCAGGCCATCGGCAAATGCGCGGGCGCGGCGGGGCTGGACGTGTCGGGGCTGCGGGCGTCGCTGGGGGGCGTGGAGATTTTCGCGGACGGCGAGTTCCGGCTGGACCGCGCGAAGGAGGAGGCGCTGGCGGCGCACCTGCGCGGGGCGGAGCTGTATGCGAGCGCGCCGGGGGCGGACGGCGTCTTCAGGCCGCCGGTGGACTTCCCGCGCCACGAGCGCCGTGTGGAGGCGGAGGTGTCGCTGGGCGCGGGGCCGGGCCGCGCCGTCGTGCTCGGCGGCGACCTGACGCACGAATACGTGAGCGAGAACGCCGACTCCCGGAGCTGACGCGGCGGCTTGTCCGCGCGCGCGGGGATTTTTGGGGTTGTTGCCGGCGCGGGCGGCGGGTGTGGTGGCGCGCGTTTTATGAAAATTGACATACCGCAGGGAGCCTATCGCGGCTTCGTTTTCGACTTGGACGGCACCTTGATTGACTCGATGCCCGTCCATTACCGGGCGTGGAACGAGGTCGTCCGCGCGGCGGGCGCGCCCGCGGATGTTGACGAGGACTATTTCTACTCGCTGGGCGGGATGCCGACGCCGCGGGTGGCGGAGTTGCTCGGCGAACGCTGCGGGGTGCGGCTGGACGCGGAGCGCGTCACGCGGGACAAGGAGGCGGCCTACCTGAAAAACCTGGCCGGCGTGCGGCTCGTCGAGCCGGTGGCGGCGTTCGCGCGGAAGGTCGCGGAAACGCACCCGGTCTCCATCGCGACCGGCGGTGGCCCGGACATCGCGCGCCAGGCCCTGAAGGCGACGGGGCTGGACGGAATTTTCAAAATCGTGGTGACACCCCTTGACGTGCCGCCCGGACGCGGGAAGCCGGCGCCGGACGTGTTCCTGCTGGCGGCGGAGCGGATGGGTGTGCGGCCGGAGACGTGCCTGGTCTTCGAGGACGCCGAGCCGGGGATGCGCGGCGCGCTCGCGGCCGGCATGCGCGTCGCCCGCGTGGACAGCCGCGGCCTGTAAGCGGCGACGCCAGCGGGCTTCCCAAACCCGCCGCGGCTTTCGCGCCCGGCGGATTTTCCGCACGCCGGCGTTGCCCTCCGCCCGCCCGCGCGCACAGTCCCCGGCGCAATGGTCAAAGGTCAAAAAGTCGTCTGCGTGAACGATGCCTTCTCCCAATTCGTTCAGGCCATCTACAAGGAACTCCCCGTCAAGGGACGCACCTACACCATCCGCGAGGTCTTTGTCGGACGCGAAAAAATCATCAAAGGCAACGACCACGCCACCGTCGGCCTCCTGCTTGAGGAGCTTCACAACCCGGAGGATCCGTTCCACGCCGGCGGCCAGGAGCTGGGTTTCTCCTCCGAACGCTTCGCCCCGCTTGAGGAACTCCCGCCGGAGGCGGTCCGCGACGAGTCCGAACTCACCCTCGCCGGCGCCGTCCCCGCCCACTCCGGCGGCTGGATGAATTGAACCGCGCCCCGGAAATCCGGGCGGCGCGGGCTTTTGAGGGAAACTACCGCCGCGCGAACACAAACCGCGGGCGCCCCGCGAGGTCCTCGCGGCACTCCACCCTTGAAAATCCCGCCGCCTTCGCCGCCGCCTCCAGGGTGGCGTGCTGCGCGACGCCCGTCTCCAGCGCCAGCAGCCCGCCCTCCGTTAAAAACCCCCCCGCGCCGGCGATGATTTTTTTCAAGTCCGCGCACCCTCCGTCCCCCGACACCAGCGCCGCCGCCGGCTCGAACTCCCGCACCTCCGGCTCCGCCTCCGCCAGCTCCCGCTCCGTCAGGTAGGGCGGATTCGCCGCGATCAGGTCGAACCGCCCCCAGTCCGCCCCCTCCGAAAACCAGTCCGACTTCGCGAAACGCACCCGCTCCGCCAGCCCCAGCGCCGCCGCGTTCTCCGCCGCCAGAGCCAGCGCCCCGTCGCTCGCGTCCGCCGCCACCACCTCCGCGTTTGGAAACGCCGCCGCCAGCGCCAGCGCCACGCAGCCCGTCCCCGTTCCCAGATCCAGAATCCGCGACGGCGCCTTGTCGCCCAGCCGCTCCCGCGTCAGCTCGACCAGGTATTCGGTCTCCGGCCTCGGCGCCAGCGCGCGCCGGTCCGTTTTCAGCCGCAACCCGCACCACTCCGTCCACCCCGTCACATATTGCAGCGGCTCCCGCTGTCCGCGCCGCCGCAGCAACGGCCGCATCCGCGCCAGCTCCGCCTCCGTCAGCTCCCGCTCGAACTGCAGATACAACTGCATCCGCCCCAGCCCGAGCGCGTGCCCCGCCAGCAGCTCCGCGTTCAACCGCGCCGGCTCCACGCCCCGCGCCGCCAGAAAATCCGCGCTCTTCCGCAATATCTCCAAAAGCGAAGCCATGCCGCGCAAAACAGACGCCCCCGCCGCAAAACTCAACACCGCATTCCCCCGCCGCCCCCGCCAAGTTTTGCGTTCCTAATCCCCGAAAAAACATCCCTAATCCCGCCTCCCATGCTCGGCTCCGGAATACTCAAAGGCCTCCTCGTCACCGCCCGCAACTTTGTCGGCAGCTTCCACGATCGCGAACGCCTCCCCACCGTCCAATACCCGGAGGAACGCGCGCCCGTCGGCGAGGCCTTCCGCACATTCCCCTTCCTTGTCAGCGACTGCCCCGCCGACGCCGACGCCTCCGCCCGCCTCGCCGGCCTCCGTGGCGTCGCCTGCCAGATTTGCGAGCGCAACTGCCCCCCGCGCTGCATCCACATTGAAAAATCCAAGGACAAGAAACCCGACGCCGCCGGCAAACCCCAGCTCTACCCCGCGGTCTTCGAGATAGACATCTCCGTCTGCATGGGTTGCCAGATCTGCGTCGAGGTCTGCCCCTTTGACTCCATCAAAATGGACAAAGTCTTCGAGATCGCCGTCCCCCGCCGCTCCCCCGAACTCCTCCTCGACCGCGACCGCCTCTCCAAGCCCAACGCCTACTACCGCCGCATCCGCCCCTCCGAGGCCGCCGCCGTTGACGCCGCCCGCGCCGCCGAGCAGGCCGCCGCCAAAGCCAGGGCCGATGCCGCCGCCAAAGCCGCCGCCGCCCGGCAAGCCGCCGCCGCGACGCCCCCCGCCGCCTGACCACCCGCGCGCAAACCCGTTTTCCCGCCATGCCCGTCACACTCGAAACCTTCCCGCTCGCCCTCCGCGACTGGCTCTGCGCCTTCCTCCCGCAGGAGTTCCACTGGCTCCTCTCCGGCCTCCTCGTCATCATCGCCATCCTCACCGTCTTCGGCCTCGGCTTCGCCTTCATCACCGTCGCCGAGCGCAAGTTCCTCGGGCGTTTCCAAAACCGCATCGGCCCCAACCGCGTCGGCCCCTTCGGCCTCCTCCAGCCCTTCGCCGACGCCGTCAAGGCCCTCACCAAGGAGGACATTGTCCCCGCCACCGCCGACAAGCTGCCGCACTTTCTCGCCCCCTGCGTCATCGTCTCCGGCGCGCTTCTCTGCTTCGCCGTCCTGCCCTACGGGCGGCACCTTGTCCCCGCCGACCTCGACGCGGGCCTGCTGTATTTCTTCGCCGCCGGCGCCTTCACCGAGCTGGCGGTTTTCATGGCCGGCTGGTCCAGCCACAACAAGTTCTCCCTCCTCGCCGGCATCCGCGCGCTCGCCCAGCTCGTCAGCTACGAGCTGCCCCTGCTCCTCGCCACCCTGCCCGCGGTCATGGCCGCCCGCTCCCTCAACCTCCAGACCATCGTCGGGTCCCAGTCCCCCGCCGCCGGACTCAAGGCCGGCTTCCTCCCCAACTGGCACCTTTTCTCCCCTTGGGGCGCCGCCGGATTCCTCATTTTCCTCATCGCCGCCATCGCCGAGTCCAACCGCTCCCCCTTCGACCTGCCGGAGGGCGAGAGCGAAATCATCGCCGGGCACCTCACCGAGTATTCCGGCTTCAAATACGCCCTCTTTTTCATGGGCGAATACTTCGGTCTCATCGCCCTTTCCGGCTTCTGCGCGACCCTTTTTCTCGGCGGCTGGCAGGCGCCCTACGCCGCCCTCGAGGTCATTCCCAGCTGGGTCTGGTTCGGTCTGAAGGTCGCCGCGCTCATCTTCACCTTCATCTGGATCCGCGCCACCTTCCTGCGCCTGCGCATGGACCAACTCATGCGCTTCTCCTGGAAATTCCTCCTGCCCCTCGCCCTCATCAACCTTGGCACCGCCGCCTTCTGGCTCCTCACCGCCCACTGGCAGGGCGCGTGGTGGATCGCCCTGCGCTGGTTCGCCGCCGCCGCCCTTGTCATCGCCCCCTATTCCATCCTTGGCCGCCGCCTTTTCCGCGGCCTTGGCGCCAGAACCTACGAATACGCGCCGAACAACTGATTCCACAACGCCACCCGCCGCCATGATACCACCGCCGCTCCCCGTCCTCGCCGCCATCGCCGCCGCCGCGCTCCTCACCGCCGCGCTCGCGATGATGCTCCGCAACCTCATCCACAGCGCCCTTCTCCTCGTCCTCACCTGGGTTTTCGTCGCCTTTTTCTACCTCTGGGCCGGCGCCCCCTTCCTCGCCTTCGCCCAGGTCGTCGTCTATGTCGGCGCCATCTCGATGGTCGTTCTGTTCGCCGTCCTTCTCACCCGCCGGCACGACCCCGCGAAACCCACCCGCCCCGCCTCGCTTGCCCGCGCCTGCTCCGCCCTCGCCGTCTCCGGCGGCGCCTTCGCCGTCCTCGCCTGGGCCGTCCTCCAATGGCGCCCAGTTCCCGGCAACCCGCCGCCCGCCGAACCCTCCGTCGCGACCCTTGGCGCGGCCCTTGCCGGCCCGCAGCTTCACGCGCTCCTCATCACTGGCGTCATCCTGACCGCCACGCTCATCGGCGCCGCCCTCATCGCCTCCCCCGTCGAAAAACCGGACTCCTCCCAATGAACCTCGACCCGCTCCACCTCTGCCTCCTCCTGTCCGCCGCCCTCTTCTGCGCCGGACTTGCCGGCGTCCTCTCCCGTTCCGGCGCCATCTTCGCCCTCCTCGGCATCGAGCTCATGCTCAACGCCGCCAACCTCAACTTCGCCGCCTTCTGGCGCCACGGGCAGGCCGCCGCGCCGGACCCGATTCTCTTCGTCCTCTTCTCCATCGCCGTCGCCGCGGCCGAGGCCGCCGTCGGCCTCGCCCTTGTCATCGCCTTCTACCGCCACCGCCGCACCAGCCGCCTCCCCGCCGCCAGCCGGCTCAAGGGCTGACGTCCGCATTACCCGTTGAAAACATTTGAAAACCGCCGTGTCCGCGCAATCCTGCCGCCCGCTATGAAATCTCCATCGAAACTCCTCGCGGCGCTCAGCGCCCTCGTTCTCGCCGGCTCCTCCCTCCAAGCGGACGAGCCGTTTTTCCAAATCGGCGTCTGGGCCCCCGACCTCCAGCTCGAAAGCGCCGCCTCCAACATCAAGGGCATCCGCCTCAACTTCGTTTATGTTGAAAACAAAAACGTCACCGGCGCGGATCTCTTCTTTGTCGGCGTCACCCGCGGCGACTTCAAGGGCTTCGCCTGGAACCTCGGCGAATGGGTGGACGGCTCCGCCAAGGGCGTCCTCTGGTCCGGCTTCAACCGTGTCGGCGGCGACTTCCTCGGCTGGCAGGGCGCGTTCGTCGGCCTCAACGAGGGCAACGCCACCGGTCTCCAGACGGGCTTCGCGAACATTTCCCGCGGCTCGTTCAAGGGCCTCCAGCTCGGCTTCGTGAACTACGCCGAGAAGCTCAACGGCGTCCAGGTCGGCCTCCTCAACGTCGCCAGGAACTCCGATCTCTTCTGGATCTTCCCGTTTGTGAACTTCGCGTTCTGAACCGACGCGCGGCTCCCGCTCCTTCTCAACACGCGCCACGCGGCGCGTGTTTTTTTTCACCCCATCCGCCGGAGGAGCCAGGCGGCCGGGGTGGAGCCGGTCGGGTGGCTTAAAATCCGCCGCAGGCGCGCGGCCTGCCCGCGGGTCTTTTCAAGGCGGGCGGGGTTGCGGAGGCAGTCGTCCAGCTCGCGCGCGAGCGCCTCCGGCGTTGCGGCGCCCTGCAGGTATTCGGGATACATCGGCTCGCCGAGGAGGATGTTGGTGATGCCGAGCCAGGGGATTTTCACGAGGCGGCGCCCCAGCTGGTAGGTGAGCGGGTTGGCGCGGTAGGCGATGGCTCCGGGAATGCCCGCAAGCGCGCAATGCAGTTGCATTGTGCCGCTGGAGGTCAGCACCGCGGAGGCCGCGACGGGTTCGCCGGCGGCTTGTCCGGCGGCGGCTTGTCGCAGACGGACGGTTTCCGGGAGGTCGCGGGCTTGGAGGATGCTTTTGATTTCGTCGGAGGGGTGGAGGACGACTGCGTCGCGGGGGTTGGTTTTGACGGCCGCCTGGTAGCCGGCGAGGAGCGCGGGGAAAATGCGGGCGACGGCCTGCTTGCGGCTGCCGGGGAGGAGCAGGACGGGGGCGTCGGGCGCGTGGCGGACAATGGGGCGGTGGGCGGGATCGAGAAAGGGGTGGCCGACAAATTCGACGGGGAGGGTGGTGTCGGCATAGCATTTCGGCTCGAACGGGAAAATGGTCGCGAGGGCGTCGAGGTCGCGCGCCATGGTGAAACGGCGCCGGGCCTTCCACGCCCAGATTTGCGGGGAGATGTAATAGAGGACGGCGATTTTGCCGCCGCCCTTGCGGGAGAGGCCGCGTTTGCGGAGTTCGGCGGCGAGGCGGAGGTTGAAGCCGGGGTAGTCCACAAGGCAGACGGCGCGCGGCCGGTGCGTCGTTATCCAGTCGAGGGTCGCGTTGAAAACCGCGCGGAAGTGGCGGATGTTTTTGAGGACTTCAACGAGGCCGACGACCGAGGTCGCGGTCATGTCGTGGAGCACCTGGACGCCCGCGCCGGCGAGGGCGGGGCCGCCGAGCGCGGCGATGGCGAGGCCGGGGGCGAGGGGTTTGAGCTGGCGGACGAGCGCGGCGGCCTGCTGGTCGCCGGAGTGCTCGCCGGCGACGAGGAGCAGGTCAACGGAGGCGTTTTGCGGAGGCGGAAGGCGGAACGGAGGCATGGCGGCGGGTTTTTATTACACGGAGATCACAGGGAGGGGAGGGAGCTCACGGAGACTGGAAGAATATGGGCCTGTTTTGCCCCACGCCCTCCGTGGTCTCTGTGAGGAACTGTTCCGGGCGGTCATAGTTTGCCCGCTCTTTCGCGGATTTGGGTGGTGATGGCCATGGCGAGTTCGAGGGCGCTTTTGCCGAGGGCGGGACCGACCTTGGGCTGGGTGGCGTCGCGGACGGCGGCGGTGAAGGAGGCCAGCTCCAGCGCGAGCGGCTCGCCTTTCTCAAGGGGGATGTCCTTGACGGGGATTTTCGTGAGGTCGCCGGGCTGGACGAGCCCCATCTTGAGCTTGAGACCGTAGCCGAGCATGTCGGTTTTTTTGATGAGGTGGCCGGCCTGGTTCATGAAGTCGAGGGAGAGGTAGGCGTCGTCCTGGAAAAGGCGGATTTCGCGGGACTTTTTCGTTGAGAGGCGGCTCGTGGAAAGGCTGGCGACGCAGCCGTTTTCAAAGGTCAGGCGGGCGTTGGCGATGTCCTCCGTCTTGGAAAGAATGGGGATGCCGACGGCGTCAATCCGGGCGACGGGCGAGCGGACGAGCGCGAGGACGATGCCGATGTCGTGGATCATGAGGTCGAGGACGACGCCGACCTCGGTGCCGCGGGTGGTGAAGGGGGCGAGGCGCTCGGCGGTGATGTAGCGGGGGCGCGTGAGGTTTTTTTCAAGGTAGGCCATGACGGGGTTGAAGTGCTCGATGTGGCCGACCTGGACGAGGCACTTGGCGGCGTTGGCGGCGGCAAGGACGCGTTCGGCCTCCTCAAGCGTGGCGCAAAGGGGCTTTTCGATGAGGAGATGGACGCCTTTTTCGAGAAGCGGGACGGCGACCTCGGCGTGGCGGTCGGTGGGGACGACAACGGAGGCGGCGTCGCAGTTGGCGGCGAGTTCGTCGAGGGAGGCGAAGCGGCGGCAGTTGTGGCGGGCGCAGATTTCGGCGGCGCGGGCGTCGTTGGCCTCGAGGATGCCGGCGAGGGTGACGCCCGGAAGGGAGGCGTAGATGCGGGCGTGGTGCTGGCCGAGGGAGCCGGTGCCCACGACGCCGCAGCGGAGTTTGGGCTTGGAGGAGAAGAGGGACATGGCGGAAGAAGAGTTTGGAAGCGGAAATTAAGCCACTTCCAAAATCACCCGCGCGAATCCCGTTTTTCTGTGTCTTTTGTTTCAGCACAAAGGGCGCAAAGGGTTTCCCGAAGGTCGCGAAGTCCCCAAACCGTTGAACAGAAGTTAAGGAGAACAAACCTGAAGGCTCTATTCGTCCGCGGCGCTCCGCGGCAGGACACGCCCCTCTTCATCCCTCTTCTTGTCTTCTGTTAAAAAAAACTTCGCGTCTTCGCGCCTTCGCATTGGAATAAATCTCTTATCTCTAATTCCACTCCCGCCGTGAGCGCCTCCCAAAACACCCTGCCAACCGCCGCCAAAACCCTCGTCATCTTCCAGGCGACGGGCATCGGCGACTTGCTCTGGCTGACCCCTTACCTGCACCGAATCGCCGCCGGAAGCCGTGACGGGAAAGTCTCCCTCCTCGCCAACCCGACAACCCGCGCCCGCGACCTGTTCGCCGCCGACGCCACTGTTGCCGAGGTGATTGATTTCACCGGACGCCGCCGCCGCGACGACCCGAAACAACTCCACAACACCCTCCGCGGCCTCCTGCGACTCGCGGGCGAATTGAAACAACGCCGCTTTGACCGCGTGTTCGTTTTCGGCGGACGCGCCAATCTCGCGTTCCTCACCTTTGCCGCCGGGATAAAACAACGCCACGGCTACGGGTTCCATTGGGTGCAACGGCTTTTTCTCAACCGGAGACCGTTCATAAAAAACCGCCGCGGCGTGAGTTATGAGAACGCAACCGCCTTCGCCATCGCCCTCGGTTTGTGCGACGCTCCGCAAATTCCGAAGCTCTCCATCCCCGCTTCCCTTGTCGAGAAAATGAGGGCGCGCTTCGCCGCCGCGCGCCGCCCGCTCTACGCGCTCGGCATCGGCGCCTCGGCTCCGGAAAAACAATGGGCGCCAGCCAATTTCCGCCTTCTTACCGAAAGGCTCCTGCAACGCAATTGCGGCATCCTGCTCGCCGGCGG
>JAISTY010000034.1 GCA_031272375.1 Opitutaceae bacterium
CCATGCTCGCCGGATCGCGAGGGATGCGGAACGGCTTTATTTTCGGACGCCGCCCGGACAGCGAAAAGAACGCACCGGCGGCGGTTCCCACCTCGTTTAACGCGCGCTCCCAATCGCCCGGTTTTCCCGCGTCGTAGTCATGCGCCTTTATGCCGTTGCGCTCCAAAACAGCCCGCGCCGACGCAGGGGTATCCGACGGCACAAGCGCGTCGCGGAACTCAGCCAGCCGCACGGGACGACGCAATTTCGCCTCGAAATAATCGGCGGGGAACGCGGCCTTCAATAAAGAGTCTGTATTTCTCCTTTTCGCTGGCGTTTGAAGGGCCGAAAGCGTCCATGTCGTAGGGCCATTCCATAGAGGAGATTGGGGCATGCCCGGAGCCTATGAGTTCGCCGGTGTATTCATGGAGAAAGTAGTGGAGGCGTTGGAGTTGAAAACGTGTGCGGGTTTCTTTTTTCATGGTGTTGTTGTTTTTGAGTTTGCGTTAGGCGGCAAGGTGAAAGGGGGACATTGGGGACATAGGTTTTTGGCGGATGGGAGCAATGGGAGATAATCTTCAACGCCGGGAAAAGGCACAACAAAAGCATGGCCGCATAGCCCAGGACGCACCCCGGAATGGCACCCCAAAACATATACATCACCATCAGCACCAGCGCAAAACCTCACCGCCACTCCAAAACACCCTCCACCGGACGGTGGTCGCTCGGTTGGACGCTCCCGCGCGCGACATCAATGACCCTCGCGGAGGCCGCCTTGAGTCCCTCGCTCGCGAAAATGAAATCTATCGGCGGCTTGTAGGCGGCGTCCGGATTGGCGGCGGCGAACGCCTCGGCCAGCGCGAGCGGCGGCGTCCTCCGCCCGCCTTCGAAATCAACCGCGCTCCCCGTAAGATATTGATAAACAAGCGAGTCGCGCTTCGAGTTGAAGTCGCCCGTCAGGATGATCGGGGCGGTTTTGTCCGCGCGTCCGTGAATGCGACCAAGGATCAGAAAGGCGGACTTCGCGCGGGCGGCGGGAACGAAAACGTTGAGGTGGGTGTTGAAAAAATACACGCGCCGTCCGGTGCGCCGCCCGTCGGCGATCTCGTGGAAAAGCCCCCAGGTGACGTTGCGCCGCCCGCCTTTGTTGGTGCGCTTTCCCGTCTTTTCATCAACGGGCGACCAGGTGTTGGAACCGGGAATTTCCGGCGTGTCGGAAAGCCAGAAGGTCCCCTGTTCCTTTGCGTCAATCTCCCAACGGTCCTTGCGCCAGAAAATCATGTTGGTGAGCGAGAATTTCGACTCGTGGGAGGGGCCGTCGCAGGGCGCGTAAAGCGAGCCGTAGCCCGTCATGCCGGCGGCAAGCTGCCGCGCCTGGTGCAGCTCCGGACGATCGTGCGTGGCGGTCTCCTGCGTGCCGATGAAATCGTAGGCGCCGCCCGCGGGCCGCAGCATGAGTCCGACCGCCACCGGCCGCCGCTTTTCCCAGACGTCGCGCTTGGCGTTCACCTCCCAACTTGGCTGCGACGCGAGGATGTTGAAGGTGAGAACGCGAATCGGCGCGGGGGACGCGGCGGCGGGAAGCCTCTCGGCGGAAACGCACAGCGCGCAAAGAAGGGAAACGGCGGCGGGGAGCTTGCTCATAAGGTCGCGCAGCAAACGCATCCGCCGCCCGAACCTCAAGGGTTTTGCGCCGCCGCGCGGCAGCGCGCGCGCCAGGCATTCCGCCCGCATTCCTCCTCGCGCGGCCTCCCGCGCCGCCCCGCGACACGCGCCGGAACCGCAGCCACGCCCAGCCGCAAATACTCCTCCCAACGCCCCCGCGACAACCCGCCGCCTTCGATCGCCGCCCGCACCGCGCATCCCGGCTCGGTCCCGTGCGAGCAGTTGGCGAACCGGCACCGCGCAATCAACCCGGACATCTCCGGGAAAAGCCGTTCCGCCGCGTCGCCCGCCTCCCAAAGGCGCAACTCGCGCAACCCCGGCGTGTCCACAAGCGCCGCGCCCGACGCCAACGCCAGCAGCTCCCGCCGCGTCGTCGTGTGACGCCCCCGCGCGTCCTTCGCCCTCACCTCCGCCACCGGCAGCGCCTCCTCGCGCAACAGCGCGTTCACAAGGCTCGACTTCCCCGCGCCCGACGCGCCGACGAGGGCCGCGGTCGTCCCCTTCCCCAGAAAACCGCGCGCCGCCTCCAGCCCCTCCCCTGTCACCGCGCTTGTCAAAAACACCGGCACGCCGGGCAACGCCGCCCTCGCCGCCTCCAGCGCGCCGCCGGCGTCGCCGCGCAAATCCGCCTTGTTCAGCAACGTCACCGGCGCGGCTCCTCCCGCCAGCGTCGCCGCGACAAAACGCCTCGCCCGCGCCATGTCGGGGCCGCGATCCAACCCCTCCACAAGGAAAACAACGTCAACATTCGCCGCCACCACCTGCTCGCCGCCCGACTCCCCCGCGGCGCGGCGCGAGAACTTCGAGCGGCGCGGCAGCACCGCCAGGATTTCCGCGCGCGCCTCCCCCGCCCTGCGCCGGACTGCAACCCAGTCCCCCACGGCCGGAAACGCCGCCGCTTCTTCCGCCCCGCGGAAAAAACTCCCTGGACACCGCCCCAGCGCCTCGCCGTCCGCCATCCGCACGGCATGGAACTTCCGCCGCAGCCCGCTCACGACGCGCCCCGGCTCCAGCCCCGGTCCGGCGAACGCGGCGAACGCCCGCTCCCACTCCGGCGTCCAGCCAAAGTCCGGCAGCCCCCCGCGCGAATGCTCCAAAGGTCGGCTCATGTCTGAAAAAAACGCGCCCCGCGATAAGCCGCCGCACCCGCCGGGCAACCGAATTGCGCCCGCCGGAAACGCCCCTCGCGCCCCTCCCAAATCCGCCGTTGCCAACACAAGCCCCCCTCTCATCCTCCGCCGCTTTTTCCACAATGCTCTCCCTCCTTTTCAAGCGCTTCGCGGGCCGCCATTATCGCAAATTCATCGAGAAGGCCCGCCCCATCGTCGCTAAAATCAACGAGTTGGAAATCTCCTACCAGTCCCTCTCCGACGACCAACTCCGCGCCAAGACGGACGAGTTCCGCGCCCGCCTCGCCAAGTCCGCCGAACAAGCCGCCGCCCTCCCGCAACCCGCCCGCGCCGCCGCGCGCGCCGCCGCCCTCGACGCCATCCTCCCCGAGGCCTTCGCCGCCGTCAAAAACGCCGCCCGCCGCCTCTGCGGACGCACCATCACCGTCTGCGGCCACGACCTCGAATGGAACATGGTCCACTTCGACGTCCAACTCATCGGCGGCATCGCCATCCACCAGGGCAAAATCGCCGAAATGGCCACCGGCGAGGGCAAAACCCTCGTCTCCACCCTCCCCCTCTACCTCAACGCCCTCGTCGGCAGAAACGCCCAGCTCGTCACCGTCAACGACTACCTCGCCCGCCGCGACTCCGAGTGGATGGGCCACCTCTATTCCTTCCTCGGCCTCTCCGTCGGCTGCATTCAGCAGCAAATGCCCAACGACCTCCGCCGCGAAATGTATGCCCGCGACATCACCTACGGCACCGCCTCCGAGTTCGGCTTCGACTACCTCCGCGACAACGGCATGGCCGTCCGCAAGGAGGACCAGGTCCAGCGCGACCACTGGTATTGCATCGTTGACGAGATTGACTCGATCCTCGTGGACGAGGCCCGCACCCCGCTGATCATCTCCGGCCCCGCCCCCATCGAACGCGAGCAGCCTTTCACCCGCCTCAAGCCCGGCGTCGCCTCCCTCGTCGAGGCCCAGACCCGCCTCTGCAACCGCCTCGCCGACGCCGCCAAAAAAACCTTCGACGACCCCGCCGCCTCCGACGACGCCCGCAAGGCCGCCGCCGAAAAACTCCTCCAGGTCAAAATCGGCGCCCCGAAAAACAAACTCCTCCTCCGCCTCATGGAGCAGCCCGACCTCCGCAAACTCCTCGACAAAACCGAAACCGAACTCCGCTCCGACTTCCGCAAGGAGGACTTCTACCGCCTCAAGGAGGAACTCCTCTACTCCATTGACGAACGCCAGCACCAGGCCGACCTCACCGACCCCGGTCGCAAACAGCTCCGCCCCGACAACCCCGACGCCTTCGTCCTCCCCGACCTCGCCACCGAGTTCTCCGCCATCGAAACCGACCCCGCCCTCGCCCCCGAAAAACGCGAGGAAATCAAACAGCAACGACAGCAGGCCTACGCCGAAATCTCCGGCGAAATCCACGCCATCTCCCAACTCCTCCGCGCCTACTCCCTCTACGAGCGCGACATCGAATACGTTGTTCAGGACGGCAAGGTCATGATTGTTGACGAAAACACCGGCCGCGTGATGCCCGGACGCCGCTGGTCCGACGGCCTCCACCAGGCGATCGAGGCCAAGGAAAACGTCACCATCGAGGCCGAAACCCGCACCTACGCCACCGTCACCATCCAAAACTACTTCCGCATGTATGAGAAACTCGCCGGCATGACGGGCACCGCCGAAACCGAGGCCGCCGAGTTCAACGACATCTACCGCCTCGGCGTCCAGGTCATCCCCACCAACAAACCCTGCATCCGCAAAGACCAGAACGACTCCATCTACAAAACCCGCCGCGACAAATTCGCCGCCGTCCTCGCGGAAATCGAAACCGCCCACAAACGCGGCCAGCCCGTCCTCGTCGGCACCGCCTCCGTCGAATCCTCCGAACTCCTCTCCCGGATGCTCCGCCGCTCCGGCATCGTCCACACCGTCCTCAACGCCAAATTCCACGCCCAGGAGGCCGACATCGTCGCCCGCGCCGGCGAGCGCGGCGCCGTCACCATCGCCACCAACATGGCCGGACGCGGTACCGACATCAAACTCGGCGAGGGCGTCCGCGAACTCGGCGGCCTCTACGTCATCGGCACCGAGCGCCACCAGTCCCGCCGCATTGACCGCCAGCTCCGCGGCCGCTGCTCCCGCCAGGGCGACCCCGGCCTCACCAAGTTCTTCCTCTCCCTTGAGGACGACCTCATGCGCCTCTTCCTCCAGGGCAACCTCGCCTCCCGCCTCATGGAAGGCTCCCTCAAGGACGGCGAGGAACTCACCCACTCCCTCCTCAACCGCTCCATCGAAAACGCCCAGAAAAAGGTCGAGCAGCAGAACTTCTCCGCCCGCAAGCGCCTCCTCCAATACGACGACGTCCTCAACAAGCAGCGCGAGGTCATCTACGGCATCCGTAACGGCGCCATCCACGACGACGCCCCCCGCGAAATCATCTTCGACCAGATCCGCGACGAAATCATCGCCCGCCTCGAAACCGCCCTCGCCTCCGAAAAACACCCCTCCGAACAAACCCTCGCCCCCCTCGTCGCCTGGGCCAACGCCACCTTCCCCGTCGGCCTCAAAACCGCCGACCTCGCCCCCTTCGAAGCCCCCGACGCCATCCCAGAGAAAATCCTCGAACGCGTCCGCCGCGCCTACGCCGTCAAGGAATCCACCGAACTCCCCGAAAACCTCCTCCACCTCGAACGCCACACCATCATCCGCGCCATAGACGGGCACTGGCAGCAGCACCTCACCGAAATGGAGGACCTCCGTCAGTCCATCGGTCTCCGCGGCTACGGCCAGAAGGACCCCCTCGTCGAATACAAGAACGAGGCCTACCGCTTCTTCGAGGAAATGATGGCGGGCGTCCGCCAGCAAATCTGCGGCGGCCTCTTCCGCACCGCCACCAACGTCGCCGCCTTCGAGACCATGCTCGCCCACTTCAGCCGCGCCCTCCGCGCCACCGGCCCCGACAACCCGCCGCCGGAACCCCGCCGCCAGCCCGCCCCCGCCGCCAACCCGCCCGCCCAACAACCCGCCGCCGCCAGCCTCCCCCTCCCAAAGGTCACCATCCGCCGCGAATTCCCGAAGGTCGGGCGCAACGACCCCTGCCCCTGCGGCTCCGGCAAAAAATACAAGAACTGCCACGGCAAATAACCCCGCCCGCCGCACGCCCCGCCAATGGAAACACCTCCCACGCGCCGCGTCTCCCTCCGCAACCTCAACCCCGCCGCGCGCGCCTCCCGGCAGGTTGCCGCGCGCCTCGTCGCCCGCCTCGACGCCAACGCGCCCCGCTTCCGCGGCGGCGCCCCCGCCGGCGAACTCTCCATCGCCATCCTCACCGACGCCGCCATCGCCCGCCTGCACGCCGACTTCCTCGGCGACCCCAAACCGACGGACGTGATCACCTTCCCCGGCAACCCCGCCCTCGGACTCGCCGGCGAAATCTGCGTCTCCGCCGACACCGCCGCCGCCTACGCCCGCAAACACGGCAAAAGCCTCCCCCGTGAACTCGCCCTCTACATCGTCCACGGCTGGCTCCACCTCTGCGGCTACGACGACCTCGAACCCCGCGCGAAACGCCTCATGCGCGCCGCCGAAAAACGCGCCATGCGCCTGATCCCCGCCGAGGCCGCCGCCCTCCTCGCGCGCCCCTGAGCGCGCCCCGCGCCACTTTCCGCTTCCGGTCCCCGCCCTTCCCCCTTTCCCTCGCCGCCCATGTTCCAGCAACTCCATCCCTACTGGCGCATGGATTACATCTCCGCGCCCAAAGAGCCCGCCCTCAAAAAGCCCTTCACCGAACTCCCCGCCCTCAACGACGACCGCGCCGCCCTCATCGTCCACCGCTCCCCCCTCTCCTACCTCCTCCTCAACCGCTTCCCCTACAACCCAGGACACCTCCTCGCCATCCCCTTCCGCGAGGTCTCCGACATCGAGGAACTCTCCCCCGCCGAGTCCGCCGACCTCATGGCCTCCATCATCCGCGCCAAAAAACTCCTCCGCGCCGCCATGCGCCCCGACGCCTTCAACATCGGCCTCAACCTCGGACGCCCCGCCGGCGGCTCCATTGACCACCTCCACTTCCACATCGTCCCCCGCTGGAGCGGCGACAACAACTTCATGCCCGTCGTCACCAACACCCGCGTCCTCCCCCAGGCCCTCGACGCCACCTGGCAACACCTCCGCGAAACCGACCTAACCCTCGACACCGCCCCTTGACACCTCCACCGCCCCGCCCGCTCCCATGCCCGTCACCACCCTTCACTTCCCCAGCCCGCGCCACCTCCAGCAACTCTACGCCGGACGCGAGGACAACCTCGCCTGGCTCGAAAAACGCCTCGGCGTCCGCCTCACCGCCCGCGACGGCGCCCTCATGATTGACGCCCCCTCCCGGCAAGCCGCCGCCACCGTCGAAAAACTCCTCGACCTCCTCGCCCGCGCCCGCGCCCAGGGCCTCCGCGTCCGCACCCCCGACTTTCTCCGCTTCGCCGAAAAAACCGCCTCGGGACAAGCCGCCGAACTCGAGGCCCTCCTCGACAACCCCCTCGTCATCCAGACCCGCCGCAAAACCGTCGTCCCCAAAACCCTCTCCCAAAAACTCTATCTCCAATCCGTCCTCCAGAACCCGCTCGTCTTCGGCATCGGCCCCGCCGGCACCGGCAAAACCTACCTCGCCGTCGCCGCCGCCGTCTCCCTCCTCCTCAAAAACGAGGTCGAACGCATCATCCTCACCCGCCCCGCCGTCGAGGCCGGCGAGGCCCTCGGCTTCCTCCCCGGCGACCTCCGCGAGAAAATCCTCCCCTACCTCCGCCCCCTCCACGACGCCCTCAACGACATGCTCGACCCCGCCGAGACCGCCGCCCTCTCCGAAAAAGGCGTCATCGAAATCGCCCCCCTCGCCTACATGCGCGGCCGCACCCTGCCCCGCGCCTGCGTCATCCTCGACGAGGCCCAGAACACCACCCCGGAGCAAATGATGATGTTCCTCACGCGCCTCGGTGAGGACTCCCGCATGATTGTCACCGGCGACATCACCCAGGTGGACCTTCCCCGCCACAAGCAATCCGGCCTCCTTGAGGTCGGCTCCGTCCTCCGCGGCGTCCCCGGCGTCGAGTTTCACGAGTTCTCCGGCGGCGACGTCATCCGCCACCCGCTCGTCCAGCGCATCATCGAGGCCTACGAACGCCACCGGAACCCCATCTCCGGCAGCCTGTGATTTTCCAAAATCCCCTGTTCCGCGCTTGCGGACGCTGGACAGCGGGGCGTTTTTCCGGCGGTGTTCGCGGACAACCTTTCAATGAACACCCTTGGAATAGACATTGGCGGCTCGGCCCTGAAAGGGGCGCCGGTGGACACGAAAACCGGGCGCCTGCTCGCGGAACAACACCGGATCGAAACTCCCGGCAAGCTGCCGCCGGACGGAATGGCGCGCGCCGTCGCCGCGATGGTGGAGCGCTTCGCCTGGCGCGGCCCTGTGGGCGTCGGCTTCCCCGGCGTCGTGCAGGACGGCGTGATCCGCACGGCGGCCAACCTCCACAAGGGCTTCGTCGGCTGCGACGCGCGGAAACTTTTCTCAAAGGCCGCGGGCGTCCGCGTGGCGGTCCTGAACGACGCCGACGCCGCCGGGCTGGCGGAAATCTCCTTCGGCGCGGGACGGAAAAAAAAGGGAACGGTGCTGTTGCTCACCCTCGGAACGGGCATCGGGAGCGCGCTGTTCGTTGACGGCAACTTGTGCCCGAACACGGAGCTGGGGCATCTGCGGCACAAGGGGAAGCCCTGGGAGCGTTTCGCGTCGGGAAGCGCGCGCGCGCGGAACGGCTGGTCGCTCCGCGAATGGGCGGGCCGGCTGAACGACTACCTCGCGGAGCTGCGCATCTTCGCGTACCTGAACGTGTTCGGCGGCGTCGGCTGGGACTACTCTTACTTCGCGCTGCAGGTCGGCGCGTGGGGCGAGCTCGACCTGCAGCTCGCGTACCGCTACCTCATCGCGAGCA
>JAISTY010000042.1 GCA_031272375.1 Opitutaceae bacterium
GGAGTTTGCGGAAACGGGGATGCTGGATGAGCTCAATGTCGCCGGCGGACGGCGCGAAGCGCGGGAACAGGGGCAGCCGGCTGGCGCTGATGGCTTTTATGGCGATCCAGTTGTAAAGCGTCTCCAGCGCGAGCCAGAGCAGGGCGAGCATCGCGGCGAGCAGCCAGTAGGGGCGGTCGAGGGCGTCCGAGAGGAGCTTGGCGCCGCAAAGGGAGAAAACCGCCCAGCGCACCCAGCGGTTGACAATGTGGCCGATGGGCGAGGCGCGCCGCCAGACGATCTGCGTCAGGATGATGGCGCCCGTGAGCGCCCCGAAAAAAAAGAGGTCGGAGGACATGAAAGTTCGCGCGCACACTTTGCGGTTTGCCGCCGCCGGGCAAGCCCCGGCTCTCCGCCGCGCTCCGCCGCCGCGGGAGGGCGACAAGCCGCCGCCGCGAAAAAAATGCCGGCGGCTTGTCGGCCGGCAGGTTGTCCGGCGGCGGCTTGTCGCGCGGCAACTTGTCCGGGCGGGCGGGCGGCGGTGTTAAATCCCCCCTTGCCTTTCGCCGTGGCGGGTTTTTCCTCCCGCGCACCGAGGTTCGCCTCCTTTCCACCATGAACACAAACACACCGCTCAGCACCAATCCTAAACTCCTCCAGTGGGTTCAAGATGTCGCCGCCCTCACCAAGCCCGATGCCATCCACTGGGTTGACGGCTCCGAGGCCGAAAACGAAGCCCTTTGCGCCAAGCTCGTCGCATCCGGCACCTTTATCAAACTCAACCAAAAGCTCTGGCCCGGTTGTTATTACGCGCGTTCGGACGCCGGCGACGTCGCCCGTGTCGAGGAGCGCACGTTCATCTGCTCGAAGTCGAAGGACGACGCCGGTCCGACCAACAATTGGGAGGATCCCGTCAAGATGAAGGCCACCCTCACGGGGCTTTTCGACGGCTCCATGCGCGGGCGCACGATGTATGTGCTCGCCTACAGCATGGGTCCCATCGGCTCCCCCATCGCCGCCAACGGCGTTGAAATCACCGACTCGCCCTACGTGGTCGTCAACATGCGCATCATGGCGCGCATCGGCACCGCGGTTTTCAAGGAGATTGACAAGGCCGAGAAGCCGTTCGTGCCCTGCCTACACTCCGTCGGCGCCCCGCTCGCGCCGGGACAAAAGGACGTTATCTGGCCGTGCAACAAGGAGAAATACATCGTGCATTTCCCCGAGACGCGCGAAATCTGGTCGTTCGGCTCCGGCTACGGCGGCAACGCGTTGCTCGGCAAAAAGTGTTTCGCCCTGCGCATCGCCTCCAACATGGCGCGCGACGAGGGCTGGATGGCCGAGCACATGCTCATCCTCGGCTTTGAAAACCCGAAGGGCGAACGCACTTACGTGACCGCCGCCTTCCCGAGCGCCTGCGGCAAAACCAACTTCGCCATGCTCATCCCGCCCGAAGGTCTCACCAAGCAGGGCTACAAGGTCTGGACCGTCGGCGACGACATCGCGTGGATCAAGCCCGTCAACGGCGAGTTGCGCGCCATCAACCCCGAGGCCGGCTTCTTCGGCGTCGCCCCCGGCACATCCGTCAAAACCAACCCGAACGCGATGGCCTCGCTCGCCAAAAACACCATCTTCACCAACGTCGCCCTCACGCCCGACACCGGCGAAGGCCACGGCGTCTGGTGGGAAGGCATGACCGACGAGCCGCCCGCGGAACTCATTGATTGGAAAGGCAACAAATGGACGCCCTCGACCGTCGGCGCCGACGGCAAACCCGTCAAGGCCGCGCACCCGAACTCGCGCTTCACCGCGCCCGCGCGCCAGTGCCCGACCATTGACAAGGACTGGGAAAACCCCGCCGGCGTGCCCATCAGCGCGTTCATCTTCGGCGGACGCCGCCCCGACACCATGCCGCTCGTCTATCAGGCGAAATCGTGGGAGCAGGGCGTTTATATCGCCGCCACAATGGGTTCGGAAATGACCGCCGCCGCCGCCGGCACCGTTGGCAAAGTCCGCCGCGACCCGATGGCGATGCTGCCGTTCATCGGCTACCACGTCGGCGACTACTTCAAGCACTGGCTCAACATGGCCAAACTCGCGAAGATGCCGGCGGTGTTCCACGTCAACTGGTTCCGCAAGGACGCCAACGGCAAGTTCATGTGGCCCGGCTTCGGCGAGAACGCCCGCGTGCTCAAGTGGATTGTCGCCCGCGCGAAGGGCTGCCCCTGCGCCAAGGCGACCGAAACCGCCCTCGGCTACGAACCCGCCTACGAGGACCTCGACTGGACCGGCGCGGACTACCCGAAGGCGAAGTTCGACGAGTTGCAGGCCGTTGACGTCGCGAAGTGGAAAGCCGAGGTCGAGGACCAGGCGATTTTCTTCGCGAAAGTCGGCGCCAAACTCCCCGCCGAACTCACCGCCCAGCGCGACGCCCTGAAAGCGCGGCTGGGGTAAGCGCCTTGGCACCGGCACCGGCAGCCAGCGCCGCCAATCGCGGTCGGCGCCGGCACCGGTAGTCCGTCAACCCGCCATTCTCAAGCGGGGGAGCCAAAACTCCCCCGCTTTTTCGCGGTCGTTTTCGCCCTGTGCATTCAGGGTATTCCGTGCGGCGCCTTCACTTTCGTTTCGCCGGGACGTCCGCGTCCTTGCGCCGTCCGTGCCGTCCCATGATTGGGTTCCCTCCAAATGAACGCTTGCTTTCATTTGCGGTTTTCGATTGAAAGAAAAACGAAGAAATCTTTCATTTGCCGCCATGAAACGCGAAACAACAGGGTATTACCATCAAACCGTCCTTTTCGGGGAAACGGTTCGGGCGTTCATTCCAACCCCTTTGCCTCCAACACCTCCCCTTGAATTGGACGAGACGCTTTGCGCTCTTCTTGACAAGGCGGCTCTCGCTTTGGGGCGTCTTGATGGCATTTCCGCCGTCCTTCCCGATCCGCAGTTTTTCCTCTATTCCTATGTCCGGCAGGAGGCCGTTCTTTCCTCCCAAATCGAGGGCACGCAATCCTCGTTTTCCGACCTCATCTGCCATGAACTCCATAACGCGCCGACGCCGCGAAATGACGACATTTCCGAAGTGTCCCGCTACGTCAACGCAATGGAATACGGCCTTGGACAAATCAACGCCGGCAATCCGCTTTCCCTTCGCCTGTTGTGTGAGGTTCATCGCCGCCTCGTCGGGGACGGGCGCGGTGCCGACAAAGAGCCGGGGACGTTTCGCCGAAGCCAGAATTGGATAGGCGGCACGCGCCCCGGCAATGCCCTTTTTGTCCCTCCGCCGCCGGACGCTGTCATTGAGTGCGCGGGAGCGTTGGAGAAATTCATCAACAACATCCCACCAACCATCACGCGCCCAATCATCAAGGCGGCCCTCGCGCACGTCCAGTTCGAGACCATCCACCCTTTCCTTGACGGCAACGGGCGCCTTGGGCGTCTTCTCATTACGCTTTTGCTTTGCGCGGAAGGAATTCTGCGCCAGCCAATGTTGTATTTGTCCCTGCATTTCAAACGCCACCGTGACGACTACTACCGTCTGCTGCAAAACGTTCGCGTTCAGGGAGAATGGGAGGAATGGCTGCGGTTTTTTCTGGAAGGTGTTGTCGAAACCGCCGAAACCGCCGCGCGAACCGCCCAAAAACTACTTCAAGTTTTTGAGAAAGACCGCGCGCTCCTTGCCGGTGCCAACAATACGGTTCGGAGAATGTTCGGGGAATTGCAAAAGCGCCCGGCAATCACCGCCGCCGCCGCCGGGAAAAAACTGGTCGTTTCCAATCCTACCGCCCGCAAGGCGATTGCCGCGCTCGAAACCCTCGGCATTTTGCGCGAGATTACAGGCGGAACCTACCGCCGTGTATATGTTTATGACGCTTATCTTGATGCTGTCAACACTCCGCAATGACCCGCGCTATCCCGCCGTGCGCCGGCACCGGCAATCCGCCCGGCGCCAGCGGCCGTTCACGGCCGAATTTGGTGCACCAACCAAGAAACCACACACAACAACAATTCAATTTGCGTAGCTGAAAGCTGCTGTCCGCAGAAAACTTCCTATGACCTCCCGACCGAAAAATATAAATTACTTTCTGGTGGACGGAACACCAACCGGCAGAATAAGATGCACAATTACGAACTGGACGGGTGTCGCGTATGGAATTCCACGCAAGCAATTGAACGATTGTAAAGAGCGCGCCGAACTTTCGCAGAGTGGTGTTTATTTCCTTATCGGTGCTTCTGATGGAGAAAACGCGGTCTATATTGGACAGGCTGGGATCAGGAAGAACGGCAATGGCGTCATAAATCGTCTGCAAGAACACAAAAAGGATTCGGAGAAAAATTACTGGCAGGAGGCTGACGTATTCACGACGTCCAACGACTCATTTGGCCAGACGGAAATAAGCTACCTTGAAAATCGCTTTACAAAAATGGTGCGCGAGGCCGGACGCTATCTTGTCAAAAATGACAACGAGCCGACGCATGGAAACATCACGGAGGAAAAGGAACGCAAATTAGAGGAGTTTGTTGATTACGCCAAAATTGTGATGGGCGTTCTTGGACATAAAATGTTTGAGCCGCTTCTGCAACCGGATGATACAATCGCCCCAACCGCCGGAAGAACGCCGTCGGCCAGCATCCCGTTTTTTATCAAACAAAGTGATGCCGACGTCGAAATCCGGCAAACAAATGAGGGTTTTGTTATGCTGAAGGGAGGTCGTATAAAGAAAAGAACAAACAACAGCTGCCCCTATAATATAAAGATTGAAAGGGATAATAAAGACAACGTTGACGCTGCTGGCATCGTGCAAAAGGACATTCTTTTCACTTCACCGTCCGCTGCCGCCGCTTTTGTTCTTGGCAGTTCAGTCAACGGCACCGCCGTCTTGAGAACCGACGAAGGGAAAACGTTTAAGGAAATCGGCGCATGAGAAATATAAGAGTAGTGGAGAATTTTGAGGTTTTGCCCGTGTGAACACGGGCGGCTCGACGGGAACACAAACCGCGGCGGTTGGCGCGGGGCGCGCGCGGTTTTCCATGGGTGCCGGCGGCGGCGGCGGCTTGTCCGGCTTGCATGGCTTGTGTTCCCGTTGCGCGGGCGGTGTTCACACCGCCTCTATATAATCACGCCGCCCGCGATGCGGGCGCATGCGTCATTCATCGCGAGGCAGGTTTCGCGCGTGAGCGGGGCGTTGTCCGGTGTTGGCATCCCGCAGGAAAGAATGAGCAGGCGGCCTTCGGCGCAGAGGTCGAAGTAGCGGCCCTTGGGTTTGAAGAACGGCGGGAATCCGTTTGGTTTCAATAGAATAACCGCGCCGCGCTCCGCCGTCAGAACCGCCCGCGCGATTTCCTTTTCGCCGGGCGAAATGAAGGGCGACACCACCACCGCGCCCGCCGCAACCGCTTCGAGTGTTTTTTCTTTCAACGCGGTGATTTCCTCCGGCGCGGTCTTGCGTGAGACGCGGACGGCAATTTTTCCCGGATAATCAAGCAGGAACCAATTGCCATAGCCCGCCCAATTTTGACCGGACGGCAACGCCGGGTGCGCGAGTTTTTCCACACGGCGAAACAAATCGGGATTTTTCTTTTTCAGACAATACCGGCGCGGATTGTCCATGAGATAGCGCGCCCATACCCGCAACGCGCCCGCGTTGTATAAAATGTGGTCGTGATAACCGGGTTCCCAAACATCAAGGACCGGCTCGTTGTGCTGGCGTCGCAGTTCGCTTGTTGTCAGTGATTTGAATGCCCGCACCGCCACGCCGCGCGGTTTCGCCATGCGCCGCGTGACGCGCAAAATGCCGTGGATGTGGTCGGGCATGATGACAAGTGCGCTTGTTTTTATTTCCGGAAACTTTTCCGGGATTTTATGCCAGAATCGGTGAACAATGCCGCCGTCGGCGGTGAAAACCACGCGGTCGTCGGCACATGTTGAAAAGAATGGCCGCCGGTTTTTCGCTACGAGCGTGAGCATGTAAAACGCCGGTTCGCGGTAATCGTGAAAACGGGCGCGGTGGTTCATGGCGGTGATGCTGGCAGTGGTGGGCTTTGGGTGCAAGCACGGGATTGTGCCCGTGTGAACACGGGCGGCTCGACGGAAACACAAACCGCGGCGGCTGGCGCGGGGCGCGCGCGGTTTTCCATGAGTGCCGGCGGCGGCTTGTCCGGCTTGCATGGCGTGTGTTCCCGTTGCGCGGGCGGTGTTCACACCGCCTCTATACTCACACGAATCCGAGCCAAGACGAACCAATGGTTTTTCATCCACAGATTTCACAGATTACCATTGATTTATAATTCATCTAATATAATAGGTTTCCATCCGTGCAATCCGTTAGAATCTGTTCAATCCGTGGTTGGTTTTGGGATTTTTTTCTCACACGAAGGCACGAAGTTTTTAACAGATAAGAAGAGGGATGAAGAAAGGCGTGTCTTGCCGCAGGGGCACCGCATAAGAACAAGGTCTTCGGGTTTGTTTTATCTTCTGTTCAAGAAATCGGATACTTTGCGCCCTTTGCGGAACCCTTTGTGATCTTTGTGGTGAAACGAAAGACAGGGGCATTTTTTGACCTGTCCCCAATTGTCCGCTCCATCATTCTCCGAAAGAACCATCCCGGCTTTCTTTTCCGCTTTGGGGTGGAAATCCATACCCGCTCGCAGCTCTCCCGCATGGGAGGTAAAACCCAATGTCAGGACTCCAATGAACATGATTAAAAACATCCCCGCGGCGGTCGCGTTGCTTTCCTTTTGCGCGATGGCGAGCGCGCAAACCACGGAACCCTCAAGCGGCTCGTCCGCACCGGATTACAGTATTTATTTTGGTGTGGGCGGGAGCGCTTATTACAAATTCAAAACCAAGACCGCCGCCTTCTCCCAAAGGGACTCCGATGCCGTCAACAACCCCGTGTTAAAGGTTGGTTTCGGCTACCGTTTCAACAGTTGTAATGAAATTGGCTTCTCCGCCGGCATCGGTTCCTCCACCCAAAAGGAAGCCGGAATTTCCGAGCGCGGCGTCAACGCTCCCTTCCGCCTCGGCTACCGTTTCTATTTCCCTGTTGGTGAACGAAATCGCATCGAGCCGCATATCGGCGTGTCGGGCGGGTTCAATTATCAGCACGCCAAATTGCGCGGGAACGGCCAGCGCGTCTCCCAAATCGCCCTTGCCCCCGCCTATGAGATCAGCGCCGGGGTGAGGCTTCATCTCACCGATGCGACCTATCTCGATTATTGCTACAGTTTTTCCCAGACCGGTTATTACAAATTCAAAATCGGCGGGGATGAGATTAAAACGCGGGTCACCGCCGGGCACTCGCTCGGCGTTTCTCTCGGCTATCAATACTGACCGCCCCAAATCCGCCCCCAAAAAAACCCCGGAAATTTCCTGTTGACGCCGACGGGAACCGCGCTTGTCGTAAAACCGTTTTTGCAAGCCAGGCGCCGCCGCCTCCCTTCCTGACGGAACCTGAAACACGTGTCCCATAACCATTGAAACCATCGGTCTATACAACACCACCCGCGGACGGATTTTTATCCGCTGCAAAACCATTTTTGCCTCCTTCCTCATGAAACCAACACCGAGCCAACCGCCACCGCGCAAACGTCCCCGTCAACAAGCTGCCGCGCCGCGTGCCGGCATCCTCGCCGCCCTCTGGCTTCCCATGGACGCGCGGGGCCGCCTTCTCAAGACCGCCTTGCGCGAAAATATCAACTGGCTGCGTGAAAAGGGGATATACGGCATTCTCGCCCTCGGCAGCACGGGAGAGTTCGCCCGCCTCACCCTCGCCCAACGCCTTGAGGCCCTCGAAGCTGTCGCGGAACTCGCTCCCGACCTGCCGCTTATCGCGAACATCACCTCCATCCGGCTCGACGAGGTCGTCGCCGTCGGCAGGCGCGCCAAGGCCCTTGGCTATGCCGGCGCCGCCATCATGCCGCCGCCGTTTTACCCGATTAACCCCAACGACATGCTTGCGTTCTTCCTTGCCGCCGCCGGAGCCGTCAAGCTGCCGTTTTATCTCTACAATTTCCCCGAATTGAGCGGGAAGCGCATCGGCATCGAAGTCGTCCGCCGTTTCGCCGAAAAAGCCGACATGGCGGGCATCAAGCAAAGCGGCGGCGAGGTTGAGTATCACAAGGAACTCATCGCGCTCGGACAAAAGAAACGCTTCTCCGTCTTCACCGGGCAGGACTGCCGCCTGCCGGAAATGTTCGCGTGGGGCGCGGACGGCTGCATTGGCGGCCTTACCAACATCGTGCCGGACATCATGATAGACATCTACAAAATGTGCCGGGAAGGCCGGTCCGGCGACTTGGAAAAAGCCGGGCGCCGCATGGGGCAGGTCGGACAAGTTGCCGCGCGCCTCAATTTCCCGCTGGAGGTGATGGCCGGCATGGAGGCGATGGGGCGTCCCGTCGGCGCGGCGAAGCAAATTGTTTCGCCCCAAACGGCCAAACTCTACGCCCAAGTGGTGGCCGCCTACAAAAAACTCTTCGCCTCGTGGAAAAAGGAGGACGCCGTTTAGCGCGTCTGTTCGCGCGCGTCCTTCAACAGGATGCCGCAGAGGTAGAGGTTGTTGGGCGCGAAGGCCGACGGGTCTTTCGGCGTGTAGCCGCGTCGCGTTAGAATGCCTTTTTTGTCAACAGGTTCGGTTTTCCCGTCGAGAAGCTCCACGCGGAGGGTGTGCGGGCCGGGCGCGAGTTTTTGGGGAAACCACCAGGCGGTCAGGCGGTAGCGGCCCTCCGTGCTGAACATGTCGAAAAACGTCCCCGTCACCGGCGGCAGCTTGTCAACCGTCACGCGAAAACGCCCGTTGTCCGGGCCTTTGAGACCGACGAGGCCGACGCGCGTGCCGTTGAAGGCGGCGGTGAGGGTCGCGCCGGCGGAGGTGGCGACCCAGGGTTCCGGCGTGAGCGCGCGCGGCTGCCAGTCGGTGCGGTTGTCGCCATAAGGGATGCGCTCCCAGACGCCGGCGCGTTCCAGCGGGGCGACGGGCGCGATGCCGGCGTTGTCCCAAGGCGCGTCGGTGAGCGGCGCGGGCGCGGGGCGTGTCACGGCGGCGGCCTTGAACATTTCCCGCAACGCCGGCTCCAGCACGGAGGCGTAGAGCTTGTGTCCGGCGAGGAGCGGGTGGATGCCGTCGGACGTGAAAACCACGCGCCCCTGCGCGTCGCGCCCGTCGGCGTCGAGGTTTTGGGCGGGGCCTTTGGCGACAAGCCGCCCTTCCGCGGCCAGCCGCGCGATCTCAATGCCGAGGTGCACGGAGGGGATGCCGTGGCGCTTGGCGACGGCGTCCATGTTTTGCGCGCTGACGGACGCGCGTCCGTTGGCGTAGGCGGCGGTGATCATGCGCTCGTTGGCGGTGTGGACGAAACAGATGCCGGCGCCGGGGCATTCGCGGCGCGTTTGCAGGACAATGCCCTCGACGGACTCGCGGATGTCCTCCGGCGGCAGGCTGTCGTTGTTCACGGCGAACTCGACGAACAGCAAATCGGGCTTTCTTGCGAGAACCTGTTCGCGGACGCGGCACGCGCCGAGAAGGGAGTTGGTGCCGGGAATCGCCGCGAAAATCTCGGCGACTTTCGCGTCCGGAAACTCGCGCCGCAGAAACTCCGTTGTCATCACGCGCCAGCCGATGGTGGAGGCCGTGATGCTGCCGCCGAGGTAGGCGACGCGGACGGTTCCGCCGGCGGCGGCTTTTTCGGCGAAGGCGCGGAGGCCGTCGCGGACGGCGACGGGCTGGAGCGGCGCGGCGGCGGCGGTTGCGGTCATCAACGCGAGCAGGAGCGCGGGGAGGCGGCGGCGGGTTGTCTTTTTCATGGGAGGAGGGAAACGGGGGCGGCGCGCGCGTTCAGGGCGCGGGGCGCAGGCAGGCGCAGGAGGCGCGCTTGATGAAGTCGGCGGGTATCAGCACCTCGCGGGCGGCGCCGGGGGCGGGCGCGCCGTCGCGCCGCGAACCGAGCAGCACGGCGAAGTGGGTGAGGGTCTGGACAACGCGCCCGGCGTGGACGTCAAAGGTCGTCAGCGCCGGCTCGATTTCCGCGCCCGACGGCAGGTTGTCGTGGCCGATGATGGAGAGGTCCGCGGGCAGCGAGAGGCCGGCGTCGAGGGCGGCGCGGCGTCCGCCGAGGGCGAGCCAGTCGGAGGCGAAGACGATGGCGGAGGGGCGTTCGGCGGGGTTGGGGCGGCGCAGGAGGGGCAGGAGGGCGGCGCGGGCGCCGTCCTGGTTGCAGGCGGCGGCGGGCAGCTGGAAAACCCACTCCGGGCGCGCGGGGAGGTTCAGCTCGCGCAGGGCGCCGGGGAAGGCGCGCGCGTATTCGTTGTAATAAAGCTCCTCCGCCGGCCCCGTCACCAAACCGACGCGTTCGTGGCCGAGGGCGGCGAGGTATTCGACGGCGCGCGCGCAGCTCTGGGCGGCGTCCACCAGCACGCTGATCTGGCCGGGCTGGCCGGAGCGTTTGTCGAAGAGCAGGGCGGGGATGCCGCTTTCGGCGGCGATGGCGAAGGCGCTTTCCCTGAAACTGCCGTAGAAAACCAGCACGTTGGCCTCGAGGATCTGGCCGCGCAGGGCCTCGTCACCCTCGAAGTAGAGGACGCGCATGTCCACGCCGCGCAGCCGGAGGGCGGCGCGGAGGCGTTCGACGAGGGCGAGGGCGTGGGGGTTGATTTCGCGGGAGGGGCCGTAGTAGGGCGCGAAGACGAGACCGGCGACGAGCGAGGGGCGCGCCCGCAACAGGCGCGCGGCGGCGGAGGGCGCGTAGCCGTGCTCGCGGGCGGCGGCCAGCACCCGCTGGCGCGTGGCGGCCTTCACACCGGGGCGGTTGTTCAACGCCCGCGAAACCGTCACCATGCTCAACCCGACGAGCCGGGAGAGTGTCCGCAAATCCACCCGCGCCGCCGCGCCGCCCGCTGTTGAGTCCGTGTCCGTTGGGTCGCCCATAAAAGAATGTCAGTTTTCTGATAAACGTTTTAAGCAACGGCAAGGATTGTTTTGGAAATCCGCGTCCTTCCCGCGGGAACGCCTTCCCCGGGAATTTCTTAACCACGGATGCCCCGCCGCCATGCGCGGATTTCGATGATTTGTAAATCACAACAATCCAACAAATAACAGTGTAATCCGTGCCCGCAATCCGTGAAATCCGTTAAAAAAACGCGCCCAAGCGAACGGTGGTGCTTTTTGGGAAGGCGGCCTTCCGCGCCGTTTGACCGGCGGTTCTGAAAAAATCCGCGGGCCCCGCAAAAAAACCGTTGACATGACAATCGTTTTAACGCTCCGTCCGCGCCGAATTCTCCAAAAAACCAGCCATGAAAACACAGCTCCTCCCCAAAATCTGCCTCGTCGCGGCGTGCGCCGCGCTCCCCGTTGCCGCCGACACAGCCGCCCTCTCGCCGGAACACGACTCCTACGTGCGCAAGGACAACGCGACCGGCAACTCCTACGGCGGCGAGACGAAGTTCTTTGTGGGTTATGCAAGCGCCACCGCCATCGCGCGCGCCTTGCTGACCTTCGACCTCTCCACGATCCCCGACAACGCCACCATCACCACCGCCGCGCTCTCCATCTGGCAGACCGGCGATGACGGCTCCAGCACGAATGCGGACATGACCATAAGCGTTTTCGATCTCGGCTCGACCCTCTCAACGGAAACCCCCTCGTGGACCAGCGCGGCTATGGGCAATTTCGACGTCGCCTCCGCGACCGTTCTTTCCACGGCGACGCTCCGCGCCCGTCCAGCCCAGAGCGGCGGCTATGGGCTGCCCCACGAGGTCACTTTTGACAGCACGGCGGATTTTGTCGCCGCGATACAGGCCGCCTACGAAAGCGGCGCGCAGGCCATCACCCTTGTCCTTGCCATCACCTCCCCGGCGGAAGGCGGCAGCGGACGCTACTGGGCGCAGTTTGACAGCACCGAGGCCGCAACCGCGAACATTCCCTCCCTTGCGCTGGGCTACACCGTCGCCGCCGTCCCCGAACCCGCCACGACCGCCCTCTTCCTCGGTCTCCTTGGGCTCGCTGGGTTTTTGGTTCACACAAAGGGCACAAAGGGTTTCTCAAAGGTCACAAAGTTCCCAATCCTTTGAACAGAAGGTGAAAAGAACAGACCGGAAGACTCCGCTCGTATGCGGTGCCCCGCGGCAGGACACGCCCCTCTTCATTCCTCTTCTTATCTTCTGTTCAAAAAAATCGTGTCTTCGTGTGAGACAAAATTTTCCGCTCAAAAAATCATGAAATTCCAATCCCTCCTCCGTGCCCTCTGTGTCTCTGTGGTGAACCTCCTCCCCCTCTCCGCCGCCGGGGTCGCGCTTGCGCCGCTGGCGGACACCTACGTCCGGCAGGACGGCGGGAACACCGGCTACGGGCTGCAAAAAACCATCCGCGTCGGGCAGGCGGGCATCCCCGGCTCGCTGATGCGCGGGCTGGTGGCGTTTGACATTTCGGGCATCCCGGCGGGCGCGAAGGTCACCTCCGCAACGCTCACGCTCTGTCAGAGCGCGGAGGACGGCATCGGCGACAATTCGCGCATGACCGTCCGGCTGCTCCCCGCGGCGCTCAAGGTGGCGGAGCAGGGCGTCACCTGGAACAACAGCCGCCAGGCGGAGGCGTTGCCCGCTAACGCGAAAATTCTCGCCGCCGGCGAACTGTGGGTCCGGCCCGCCCCGCGCGGCGTCAAGCTGCCGTCGGCGCTCGCGTTGTCCTCGCCGGAACTCGCGGCGCACCTGCAAGCCCTCCGCGCCGCCGGCGCGAAACGCGCGGACTTCATGCTCGTGAACGCCTCCGAGAACGCCGCCTCCAAGCTCCGCGCCTTCGTCGAGTTCGCCAGCCTCAACGCCGGAAACGCCGCCACCGCCCCCTCGCTCCAGGCCGTGTTCGAGCCGGCAAACTGACGCCCCTCCGGCCCGCGCGCCGGGTTTTTGCGTTGCGGCGAAGGACGCCCGCGGCAGCTTGCCGTGCCTTTCCCTGCCATGAACGAGATGTCCGAACTTTCCCACGACCAGCACGCGGTGCGCCGCAAGAAACTGGCCGATCTGCGCGCGGCGGGACACGACCCCTTCCGCGCGAACTTTTCCCCGACCCACTTCTCCGCCGACGCCGTGAAACTGCACGAGGACGGCAGGGACAACGCCGTCACCGTGGCCGTCGCCGGACGCCTCGTCACCATGCGCGTCCAGGGCGGCAGCGCCTTCGCGAAGCTCCTCGACCAGAAGGGGCAAATCCAGATTTACGCGCGCCGCGACGTCCTCGGCGAGGAGGCCTACGCCGCCTTCAAGAAAATTGACCTCGGCGACTTCGTCGGCGTCACCGGCACGCTTTTCAAGACGAAGACGGGCGAGGTGACGGTGCGCGTCACGGGCTTCACGCTGGTTGCGAAGGCGCTGCGCCCGCTGCCGGAGAAATGGCACGGGTTGAGCGACGCCGAGCAGGTCTGCCGCCAACGCTACCTCGACCTCGTCGTGAACCCCGAATCGCGGGTGCGGCTCATGCTGCGCTCCAAAATCGTCTCCTTCATCCGGCGTTTCCTCGAGGACAGGGATTTTCTCGAGGTGGAGACGCCCGTGCTGCAATCGGTGGCGGGCGGCGCGGCGGCGCGGCCTTTTGCGACGCACCACAACGCCCTCGGCGTGGACTTCGTCCTGCGCATCTCCCTGGAACTTTACCTGAAACGGATGCTCGTGGGCGGCTTCGACCGCGTTTTCGAGATCGGACGCGCCTTCCGCAACGAGGGCGTCTCCCGCCGCCACAACCCGGAGTTCACCATGCTCGAGGTCTATCAGGCCTACTCCGACTACCGCGGCATGATGGCGCTCGTCCGCGACCTCCTGCAGTCCCTCTGCCGCGAGGTGCTCGGAACCTCCGACATCGGGCGCGCCGACGGCACCGTCATCCACCTCGGCGGCGAATGGCGCGAGGCGAGATACAAGGACCTCGTCCGCGAGGCCACCGGCGACCCCGGCTGGTTTGAACGGACAAAGGCGGAGAAACTCGCCGCGACCCGCGCCCTCGGATTGTTCGCCGACGAGCAATGGGAGGACTACGAGATCACCAACGAGATCTTCTCCAAAAAAATCGAACCGGCGCTGATCCAGCCGACCTTCGTCACCCACCTGCCGAAGGAACTCTGCCCGCTCGCCAAACTCACCGCGGACGACCCGACGACCATAGACGTCTTTGAGCTGACCATCGGCGGCATGGAAATCGCCCCCGCCTACTCGGAGCAGAACGACCCCGACGCGCAGCGGGCGATGTTCGAGGCCCAGGCCGGCGGCGAAACCCAGAAAATTGACAACGACTTCCTCCTCGCCCTCGAGCACGGCATGCCCCCCGCCGGCGGCATGGGCATCGGCATTGACCGCCTCTGCATCCTGCTCACCGGCGCCGAAAGCATCCGCGACGTCATCCTCTACCCGCAGTTGAGGCCGGGCAGCTGACGCGCCGCGAAAAAAAAACTCCCCCGATGCCCTGGTATCTCCATCTCGCGCTGCGGCAGCTTTTCCCCTCGGGGCGGCGCGTGCCCTTCTTCACCGTCATGTCCATCACCGGCGTCCTGCTCGGCGTCGCCCTGCTCTACGTCTCGACCAGCGTGATGGGCGGCTTCGGCTTTGAAATCCGCCGCATGATTGTCGAGACGCAGGGCGACGTCCAGGTGCGCTCCGGCTCCCTCATCGCCGACCCCGCGCCGGCCCTCGCCGCCATCCGCGCGACCAAAGGCGTGACGGGCGCGACGCCCGTCGCCGAGGGCGTCGTCATGCTCGAGCACAAGGGCCGCCCCGTCTTCCCCGCCATCCAGGGCGTTGACCCGGCGACCGTCGGCTCCGTTGTCCCCCTCGACCGCTACATGCGCGCCGGCTCGCTCGACGACCTCGACGACGACGGCGTCATCCTGAGCGCGCAACTGGCCTCGGCCCTCGGCGCGCGCGTCGGCGACCGGGTGGAGGTCACCTCGCCCCTCCTGCTGGAACGCCTGAAAAGCGACGAGGTCTTCCTGCCGCGCGAGCTGCGCGTCGCCGGCGTCTTCGAGATCGGCCACCAGCACTTGGACAAAAACGTCGCCGTCGTCACCCTGCGGCGGATGCAGGATTTATACGGGCTGGGAAAGGCGGTCCACGGCGTCAACGTCCGCCTCGCCCCCGGCGCGGACGCCGACGCCGCGGCCGCGGTTCTTGACGGCAACCTGCCGCCGGGCGCCGGGCGCGCCCGCTCGTGGAAGGCCGCGAACGAGGGCTTCCTCTACGTCATCCAGCTGGAGAAGAACCTGATTTTCTTCCTGCTGATGTTCATCGTCGTCGTGGCGGCGTTCTCGCTGGCCAGCTCGCTGCTGACCTCCGTGGTGCGCAAGACGCGCGAGATCGGCCTGCTGCGGGCGCTCGGCGCGGGCGCCGGACAAGTCGCCGCCTGCTTTTGTCTGCAGGGTTTTCTGATCGGCGTGTGGGGCACCGTCCTCGGCCTCGGCGCCGGCTGGGTGTTCATGTTTTTCAGGAACGACATCCTCGGCGCCTTCATGCGCCTGACCTCGCGGGAGTCGGAGATGTTGCAATTCTACAACACCAACCTCCTCCCCGCGCACCTCTCCGCGGCGGACTTCTGGATCATCGTCGGCTTTTCCGTCTGCGTCTCCACCCTCGCCGGTCTGCTCCCCGCCTGGCGCGCCTCGCGCCTCAAACCAACGGAGGCCCTCCGCAATGACTGACAACCCGCCGCCCCCCGTGCTGGAAGCCGCCGCGCTGGAGAAAACCTTCGCCAGCGGGACGGAAAACTTGCGCGTGCTGCGCGGCGCCGCGCTCGCCGTCGCGGAGGGCGAAAGCGTGAGCATCCGCGGCGAGTCCGGCTCCGGCAAATCCACCCTCCTCCACCTGCTCGCCGGCCTCGACGCCCCCGACGCCGGAAGCGTCCTCTGGGCCGGCGCGCCCCCCTCCGCCCCGCGCCGCGCCGCCTTCCTCGGCATTGTCTTCCAATCCTTCCACCTCATCCCGGAGCTGACGGCCCTGGACAACGTCCTCCTCG